>DASXHY010000101.1:0-4895 GCA_036488095.1 Verrucomicrobiia bacterium
CGATGTCCCGACGGTTCGCGCGCACCCCCAACCACGATCTGGCACGATCGGGCACGACAGGAGCCGGTATCCAAGTGCCAAAGTAGCTGCAAATGGGTTCGTTTTTTGGGGAATTAAATTGAAATCGGCGTAAGGCGTTGATGGTCAATGAGGATTTAAATTCGAGATGGGTTCGTTTGGTAATTTTTGTTTTTGTATTGAGCATGGGGCGTGGAGATGCACCCTTGAACAGGTTGGAATAGATTGGAAGGCTACGACGGGCAAGCCGGCGGTCCCCGAGCAAGGCGCGCTTGCGCATGGGTTCCTTTTTCATTCGCCTTTCTTCCCTCCTTTCGTCCGGTCTTTTATAGCACGGATGTCAAATCCGTTTGGCGTCAGGGCGTTGTCCGTGCCGGAAAACCGCTGAAGCGGTTGAGGTATCGTGCGCTTGTTGAACACCCAGCTAAAGCAGGGTGTTAATGAAATTTCTGCAAACACGCAATATTCTCATCATCCAACGCCATCCATTTTTTGATATGCGCCCGGGACAGGCGCACTCCACCGAATCGCTTTCGCGATGGGAAAAAGACTGGAAGATTTTGGAAATCTGTGTAAGGTATTAGGCTGACCCACGACACACCAAGCGGAGCGAACGTCTATTGACGTTTCCGTTCCTGGGCAAACAACAAACACATTGTAACAAAGGTAACACTATGAATCGCACCGCAAGATCGCTGATCATTACCGCCGCCATGACCGGGCTGGTCGCCGGCACCGCACTCACCATCACTGGCTGTTCCACCAACGCGGGCAATTCCGCGTCCGGCGCCAGCATGGACAAGCACGATTGCAAAGGCCAAAACAGTTGTAAAGGCCAGGGCAATTGCAGCGCCGGGGACAACGGTTGCAAAGGCAAGAACAGTTGCAAAGGCAAAGGCGGCTGCAAATCCGCGTAATCGGATTGCCGGACGCAGGCCGACCGCCTTCCGGCAACGGTGGCGGTTGGGCCTCCCCTTCCCTTCTCTTTATTTTCAAATATGCCTGCCAATTCTTTTAACGGCATGACGGACTACGGGATCGGCATTGGGCTGCGGGTCCCGCACTATGAACACATTCTCACGGAGAAGCCGACGGTGGATTGGTTTGAGATCATCTCGGAGAATTTCATGGTGGACGGCGGGCGGCCTTTGAAGGTGCTGGACCAAATCCTGGAACAATACCGCGTGGTGCAACACGGCGTGTCCACGTATTTCGGTTCGGCGGAGCCTTTGAATCGCGAGCACCTGAAAAAACTCAAGCGCCTGGTCAAACGCACCAATACGCCGTGGCTTTCGGATCACCTGTGCTGGGGCAGCGTTGACGGCCGTTTCACGCACGATCTGTTGCCGATGCCGTATACGTTTGCGGCCGCGAAGGTGACGGCGCGAAAAATCCGCGAGGCGCGGGATTTTCTCGAGGTGCCGATTGCGGTCGAGAATGTGAGCAGTTACGCGGAGTTTCACGTGTCGGAAATGACCGAGTGGGAATTTCTGGTGGAAGTAGTGGAACTGGCGGATTGCGGCATTTTGCTGGACGTGAACAACATTTACGTGTCTTCGCAGAACCACAATTTCAATCCGTTCGACTATTTGAATTTCATTCCACCGGAGCGCGTGGCGCAGTTTCATATTGCCGGCCACTCGAAGTACGAGCGGTTTATTTTGGATACGCACGACCATGCGGTGATCGATCCGGTTTGGAAATTATACGCCCACGCCGTTGCGCGCACCGGCAAGACGGCCACGCTGCTGGAGTGGGACGCGCGGATCCCGTCGTTTGACGAGGTCCACAACGAAGCCCTCAAAGCGAATCGCTACATTGAAGCCTTTGAAGACAAAAGCGCGGCGGCCTAAACGCCAGACCGCGCGGCAATTTCTCGAATTGCAGCGGCTGATGGCTGGGACGGTCATGCAGCCGTTGACGGCGGATGGCGATATGCGGCCACGCTGGCGCGACGGGCAGGCGATGAAAAAGGTGGCGTCGAGTTTCATCAAACCCAACGACCGGCTGACGTCGTTCGAGCGCCTGGAAATTTACAATCGCCAGTATTGGTATCGAATCAAGGATTGCTTTTTTGAGGATTATCCCGGATTGCGGGCGATTCTTGGCGAGGAAAAATTTGAGCGCATGGCGCTGGCCTACCTGAAGGAGTGCCCGTCGGAATCGTTCACGTTGCGCAACCTGGGCGGGCGTCTGGTGAAATTCCTGGAGGCAAATCCGCGCTGGATGCGGCCGCTGCAAAAGCCGGCGCTCGATATGGCGCGCCTGGAATGGGCGCATATTGAAGCCTTCGACAACGAGGCGAAACCGCGGCTCGACGTGGATTCTTTGCTGGGCGCGGACCCGGGGAAAGTTCGACTAGCGTTGCAGCCACATTTGACCCTGTTGGAGCTTGGGTATGAGCTGGACGATTTTTTGATCAAGCTCAAGCACGGGGACGGATTGCGCAGCGAGGCGAGCAATGCCATGGGGCAACGCCGCACCAAACAACAGCGGCGGTTAAAAGGCCATATGCGGCCAAAGACAATTTTTGTGGCCGTGCATCGCCACGAGGACAGCGTTTATTACAAGCGGCTGCAGCCGGGACAATTTCGACTTTTGTCGGCCTTCCAGAGCGGCGCAACTGTGGCTGAGGCTTTTGAGATGCTGGCTGAATTTTCCGAGTCCGACGTGACCCAGATAAAAAATTGGTTTGAAACCTGGGCCGCGCTGGGCTGGTTTTGCAAATCCGAATGATCCGAACTTTTCTTCCCTATGGAAACCCCCGCCGCCGTTCACAACGAAACCCCGTGCAAAATGTGTATGATGAGCCTTTTTGAACGCTTCTATCGGCGATTGATTATGATCGCATCCTTGCTGCAATCGCCGCTGCTGCTGGTCATTCGCCTGTACTGGGGCTGGCAGTTTTTCCAGACGGGCAAGGGCAAGCTGATGAACCACGAAAAAGTGAACGGCTTTTTTCAATCGCTGCACATTCCCCTCCCCTCGTTCAACGCCTACCTCGTCGGCACCACCGAATGCGTGGGCGGATTATTGCTGCTGATCGGACTGGGGTCGCGGCTGGTTTCTTTGCCGCTGATTTTTTCACTGACGATTGCCTACATCACGGCGGATTCCGAAGCCGTGAAAAGCATTTTCAGCGACCCGGACAAATTCACGGGCGCGACGCCGTTTCTCTTCATGTTGGCGTGCGTGATAATTCTGGCGTTTGGACCGGGCAAGTTTTCCGTGGATTGGTTGCTGGAGAAAAAATTTGCGGGCAAGAAAACAAGCCAATGAATGGTTTGGTGTTTACGCTCGCCCTCACCCCGGCCCTCTCCCCCGGGGAGAGGGAGAACTTTGTCTGGCTTGCGGGTTTTTCAACGCCTTTTGACTCAATCCAGCGCAAGGAGTTCAATGGCGGTTTTGGGGAATTCTCACCCGGGACCTGACGCATTTTTGAAAACTTTCCTCCTCGTGTTTTCTTGCCTGCTGATCTTCGGATGCGCCGCGCCGCGCAAACCGGTGGCGGACGGTGATGTCGTTCGCATTGGGTCGAGCGTGATTCATATTGAGATGGCTCCGGATTTGCCGGTGTCGCGCGCGGCGGTCGTGGAATGGGTGCGCCGGGCGGCGACTGCGGTGACGACTTATCTTGGGCGATTTCCGGTCAAGGATTTGGTGGTGACGGTGCATGGCGGCGGCAGCCAGCGCGTGGGCGGCGGCGTGACTCATGGCGCGTCGAGTATCGAGGTGCGTTTGGGACGGCGCGCACGCGTGAAGGATTTGAATGGTGACTGGGTGATGACACACGAAATGTTTCACCTGGCGTTTCCCACCTTGGACAGGCGGTATTTGTGGATGATGGAAGGGCTGTCGGATTATTTAGAGCCGGTGGCGCGGGCGCGGGCGGGACAGTGGAGCGCGCAAGACGCATGGCGCGAATTCGTGGAGGGGCTGCCGCAGGGCTTGCCCGAGCCGGGTGAGGATGGTTTGGACGATTCGAATCGGCGCGAAAGGATATATTGGGGCGGAAATATTTATTGGCTGCTGGCGGACGTAACCATTCGCGCGCAGACGGACAACCGGCGCGGACTCGATGACGCCATTCGCGCGATCCTGGCGGCGGGCGGGAATGGCGGGAAGGATTGGCCGATTGAGCGAGTTCTCGCGGCCGGCGATAAGGCTACTGGCACCACGGTGCTTAAGAATTTATACGATCAATTGGGACCGCAACCCGGGAACGTCGATTTGGATGCGCTTTGGAAAAAGCTCGGCGTGCGATATTCGAATGGCGCCGTTGATTTTGACGACAAAGCGCCGTGGGCAAAATATCGGGCGGCGATCACCGCGCGGACGCAAAGTTGAGATCAGCCAAACCTACGGCAAACATGCGCAGCGATGCTCCGCGCTCCGAAGGGGCTGCACTCCCATAGAAGTTGCCAGGGTGGACGTTTACTTTTGGCGCTTGATGTCATAGGCTTAGGGATTCAGACGGGCGTATTATGCCAAAACATTCCAATGCGGGAAAACGTGGGCGCAGGAAATCAGATCGACCGTCGGGAAAATCAGGTTCGGACGGGAAAACCACGTCGCTGGAAAGGGAAATCCGCGACGTGACCAGCAAAGCGGATGCGGCTTTGCGCAAAAGCGGACGGCTGAAATCCGCGGTGGTTTATCAGGCCGCGGATGAGGCCCATCGCCGCGCCGAATCAGCCCACCTAAGGGCGGACGCGACCCACAAAGCGATTCACAATCTGGGGCAATTTCGTCCCGCAAAAGCGCCGGTGGAAAGAAAATCGTGTGGTCCTCCAATCCACGAATCTACCCACGAATCCAAGGACCAGTTGCTGTGTGAACTGGAGTTGCAGCACACGGTATCCATCGAGCAAATCCGA
>DASXHY010000129.1:0-1687 GCA_036488095.1 Verrucomicrobiia bacterium
GTGACCTTTGGAGGAAAAGCATAAACAAATTCAAGCGAGTGTCCGCCCGTTATAAAATGCGCCCCCGTCGCGGCGGGAAGGTACTTGGTTACTTGTCAAGTTTGGTGTGCTGACAGTTGAAACCCTCATTTGAAACGCTAACTTTCATGTGTTGAAGGACGAAAACAAAATCCTGTCCCGCGAAGTCACGCCGCCATCGGTGTATTTCAACCGCCGGAATTTCATCCGCACGGGCATCCTCGCCGCCAGCGCGGTGGCCACGAGCATGGTTTATCGCAAACTGAATCCCGTCGGCACACACTCCGGCCCGGCCGTTCACACCGCAGAAATTGCGGGTGTGCAAAAACGGGCCGTCACGACCACGAACGATGATTCGGGATTCGCCGTTAGCGAAAAGGAGACTCCCTTCCAGGACATCA
Organism: Verrucomicrobiia bacterium; assembly: GCA_036488095.1. Classification (GTDB taxonomy): domain Bacteria; phylum Verrucomicrobiota; class Verrucomicrobiia; order Limisphaerales; family DASXHY01; genus DASXHY01. Next base: position 420 of record DASXHY010000129.1, read on the forward strand.
CGCATTACAACAATTTCTACGAGTTCTCGACTGACAAGGAGGGAGTCGCGGTGAAGGCGGCGAACTTCAGGACCGACGGCTGGACGGTTTCGGTCGAAGGTCTGGTCAACAAGCCGAAAGTTTTCGCGCTCGACGACATCCTGAAAATTGCTCCGCCGGAGGAGCGGATTTACCGGATGCGCTGCGTCGAGGCCTGGTCCATGGTGATTCCCTGGGTGGGGTTTTCGTTTTCCAAATTGCTTAACGCGGTCGAGCCGTTGAGCAGCGCGAAATACGTCGCGTTCCAAACGCTGCTCGACTCCGCGCGGATGCCCGGCCAGAACAGCGATGTACTCCACTGGCCATACGTCGAGGGCTTGCGCATGGACGAGGCGATGCATCCACTGACACTCTTGGCCAGCGGAATTTACGGGCGCGTGCTGCCGCCGCAGGACGGTGCGCCCGTCCGCATGGTCATTCCGTGGAAATATGGTTTCAAGGGAATCAAATCCATCGTGAAAATCAAACTGGTGGCCGACCAGCCGCGCACGACGTGGGGCGATTATGCGCCAAACGAATACGGCTTCTATGCGAACGTGAATCCGCGCGTGGACCATCCGCGCTGGAGCCAGGCGACGGAGCAGCGCATCGGCGAACCGGGCCGGCGCCCGACGCTGATGTTCAACGGTTACGAGGAGCAAGTCGGTCATTTATACGCCGGCATGGATTTGCGGAAGAATTTTTAGACGATGAAAGCAGGCGATATCCGGTTCATCAAATTGCTCGTGCTGGTGGATGGCGCGGTGCCGCTGGCGTTGCTGGTGTGGGATCAGGCTCATAACCGGCTTGGCGCGAACCCGCAAAATTTCCTCATCCTCACCACCGGCATGATGACGCTGATTTTTTTGACGCTGACGATGGCCGTGACGCCGGTGCGAAAGGTTTTCGGTTTGAACTGGGTGATTCAATTGCGCCGGATGCTCGGGCTTTACGCGTTCTTTTACGGCTGCCTCCATTTCCTGTGTTTCTACAGCCTCGACCGCGCGTTCAACATTTCCAGCACGCTGCACGAAATTGTCGCGCGCAAATATATCTGGTTTGGAATAACCGCCCTGCTCGTCATGGTGCCGCTCGCCATCACTTCGACGAACGCGATGATCAAGCGGCTCGGTGGCAAACGCTGGCGCGCGTTGCACCGGCTCGCATATGTGGCGGCCATTGCCGGCGCGATTCATTTTTATATGCAGGTGAAGGCCGACGTGCGCCTGCCACTGGTGTTTATCGCGGTG
>DASXHY010000205.1:0-8099 GCA_036488095.1 Verrucomicrobiia bacterium
GTTTTGGCTTCGTTTCGGCTCAGTCACAGGGTTTTTTTGAACCTGCTCCTTCGCCGAAGCCTTGCCAAAACCCAAAAATCCTCGTTCCGCGTGGCTACAGTTTTTCTTCAAACGCTCCAAGGAATGATTAAGCCATTAAAGGCGGGGGTTGCAAAGGGAATCCAACTGGGGACTGGAAAGTCCCCAGAACTCGCAGGCTGGAAAGCCTGCGCTACACAGGAATCGGTTTGCGACAGCTCCAAAACCAGACGGCGGCGCAAATGAGGGCGGTAAATAATGACACCGCCGCGCCGCAATAGAAAATGGTGTCTTCATATCGCAACGTGAGGCGATGTCTGCCGGTGGGGACTTCCACAGCCTGAAAAGCTTCGTTGGCGCGCCAAAGTTTCACACGCCGGCCATCCACGTAGGCGTGCCAGGGATGATAATAGGTTTGGGCGATGGAGACGATTGCGGCTGCGGCGGATTCGGTTTCGATTTCGAGGCGTTGAGCGGAAAACTGCACGGAGATGATTTTTGCGTTCGGTTGAATGGTGGCGTGGATTTTATCGGCGGCTTCGGGCGAAAAATAAATTGTCCGCAGCGGCTCAAAATTATTGCTGAAGAGCGCGGTTAAGGTGTCCGTGTCGTTGGTGAAAACGGGCTGCTGGCCGATGGTGGCGAGCGGCAAAAACGAATCGCGCGGCACCCAGTCGAAAATATTGGTCGGATTGCTGACATAGGAGATGCCGAGGAAATCCTTGAGGCCGGGAGCGTCATTCGTGGTGAAGAACACGCGCTTGAAAATCTCGAGGTGCTCTTTCAGGTCCAATGAATAGAAGCCGTCGAATTTCGCGACGTCATCCAACAGATTAAGATCGGGCGGCAACGCGCGCCGGCGAAGAAGCGTGTCAATGCCCGGGTCTTTGGAGCCCATCGTAAACATTTTCCAGAATGCATCGCGGCTTTGCAGCGCCCGCGAGACGCCGGCATCGAGCTGGTGGTCCCAGTTGAAAAACGAGCGGGCCATGCCGGGTTCCAAAACAGATCCCGGAGCCGTGGGGCTCAAGTTCGATGCGTGCGTGAAAACATCGAACCACAGCACTGCCATGACTGCGACTTGCACGAGCCGTTGAAATTTCACATCCAATTTCCGCCGCAAGAGCGCGAGGCCGCCGAAGACGAAGGCGAGCGCCATGATTCGACCGATGACATTTTCGGTGATGGCCGCAAGATCTTCGCCCTGGGCTGGGTGGAATCGGGCGAACAACCAAATCGCTGCCATGGCGGCGATAAGGGCGAGCATGAGAATTCTTGTCCGTGTCCATTCACGACGCCACTGATCTGGCGGGGTGGCATTTAGCCGGTTCACTCCGAAAGCGGCGAGCAGTGGGATGGCGAAGGTTGCAAGCGCGACGAATTTGACAGGAAAGCGGACGAATCCCAAAACCGGGATGAGCCATTTTGCAAGGTTGTAAATCGGGCTCGACTCGCCCAACGCCACGGCCCAACTGAACGCGACTATGGCCGCCCAAAACCAGACGCGGCGATCACGCGCGCGCCAGAGCGCGAACAGCGCCAGCGCCAGCGCGGCGATGCCGATGTAATACGACGTGACCCAGCTCTGGCCGAGTTGGACGAACATTCCCTGCGGATTGCGCGCGCAGTGGAACAGCGGCACAAGATAATCCAGGATGCCGGCGGGAGTCATCGAGGCGATGTCGTTCATGCCGCCGGAGCCATAACTGCTGGTCCGCTGGGAGTGCGCGATCAAATCGAGAAACGGGAACGTTTGAATGGCGCTGAGCCCGGCGACGAGCAGTCCGATGACGCCCGTGCGGACAATTAATTTTCCGCGTAGGACATCGCCGCGAAAGAACTGAAACACGCACATTGCCGCAAGCAGAAGCCAGGTTTGAATGATGACTTCGACGCCGCCGGAAAGCATTTGCAAGGCGCCCGCCAGAGCGGCCAGGAGAATCGCCCGCCCGCCAATGTGCCACGCCTTATCCATCAAGAGCAGGAACCAGGGCATCCACGCGAGCGCCGCGAGAAAATGAGGCCACATGATGGCTTGCCAGGTGAGGCCGTTGAACCCGAACACTATTCCCGCCACGGCAGCGGCAAAGCGGTCATTGGTCCAGTGGCGCGCGAGAGAATACATTCCCATCGCGGCAAAGAGAATGTGGCCGAGACAAAATACGTCGAACGACCAGGGCATGGGCAGGAGCAGATAGAACAGCGAAGGCGGATAACAGGCGAGCGTGTTCCACTGGGCGAGGAAGGGAATGCCGCAACTGTTCAGCGGATTCCACATGGGAATTTCGCCGCGCCAGAATGATTCATGGAGGTAATGTGCGACGGGATAGGCAAATTGGCCGGAGTCGCCGTAAACGAACGCTTCGAGTCCCAGCAGGACGGACGGAAAGCACGCGAGAAGCAGCAGAGCCAGAATTCCGACAAAGCGCCAGGGAGTCAGCCACGTGCTGGACGCGTCTGCCGCTGCCGGCGGACTGGCGGATGGTGAGGCGATTTTCAATCAAATCGTCAGGTGCTCTGCAACGCGATAGATCGACCGGCTGGTGCCGGTGGTTTCATCCACTCCGATCAGCGCGCCGTGAAGGATGATGCGGTCTTTGGCGACTTCAAATCGTTGCGGCATGTTCGTAATAAACCGCTGGATGACCGGGGCGATTTCGCGGCCAAGGACGCTCTCGTGCGGACCGGTAAAACCGGCGTCGGTGAGATACGCGGTTCCGCCCGGGAAAACCTGTTCATCGGCGGTCTGCACGTGAGTGTGGGTGCCGACGACGGCGCTGACCTGGCCATCCAACATGCGCGCGAGAGCGATTTTTTCGGAGGTGGCTTCGGCGTGCAAATCCACAAAGATGATTTTGGTTTGCGCACGGAGTTTTTTGACTTCATCGAGCGCGGCGAGAAATGGATTTTCCAGCGGCGGCATGAACGTGCGGCCCTGGAGGTTGAGGACGGCGATTTTGTTTCGAGTTTCGGGTTTCGAGTTTCGAGTTTCGAAAACGCCGCTCCCCTGCCCTGGTGTTCCGGGCGGATAATTCAACGGGCGCAGGAAGCGTTTTTCATTGGCGAGCAGTTCCATGACTTCTTTTTGATCCCACAAGTGGTCGCCGGTGGTGATGACGTCGACGCCGGCGGAAAAGAGTTCGTCGGCGATTTTGGGCGTTATGCCGGAGCCGCCGGCGGAGTTTTCGCCGTTGGCGATGACGAAATCGAGGGCGTGTTGCTCGCGGAGTTTGGGGAGGAGTTCCTTGACCGCGCGGCGGCCCGGTTGCCCTACGATATCGCCAATGAAAAGAAGGTTCACACGATTTACAGTAATGAGGATAAGGCGTTTGAACAGGAGAAAAGGGAGGAGCGGAGTGGAAAGGTTTTAATTATTGTTTGCGGGTATCGGCGCGATATCCGGCAGGGATTACCTCGCGCCGACTGCCAGTCGGCGAAACAGCAGGCTACCAGCCTGCGCTACATTATTGTATTGGTCGCAAAAAAACTCCCGGACCGTTGCCGGTCCGGGAGCACCCCCTGAACGCCACCATCACCCTTAACCCATGTGCGGCGCCAAGCTCCTGACGATTTTTTGAACATCTCGGACACGCAAGGTGTGCGATTTGTTACCCCTACATGAAAACCTGCTCGTGTTGCGGACGTGTGGCGTGAAAATGACATTTTGGAAACACAACCGCTGGCGGGTGGGACCTGACTGGATTGAGCCACGATCCCCCTCACCCCGGCCCTCTCCCGCAGGGAGAGGGAGGTGCTTGGAACATCCTGGAACATCTCTTGACTTGCGACTCAATCCCGCGTTGCGAACGCGTGTGGCGAGAAAAATTTGAGCCTCGTCACCTTGTCTCCTACAAAACACGGAAGAAAGTTCTTTTGCGGGGGCGAGGCTGCTTCTAAGTTGCGCCGGTGAATTTAGTTTGCGGACAAAAAATAGTTTTGCGCATCAGCGACATCGCCTTCGGCGGCGAGGGCGTGGCGCGCCTGAATGAATTCGTGGTGTTCGTTCCTTTTGTGCTCGTCGGCGAGGAAGTCGAGGCGGAAATAACGGAAGTGAAAAAAAGTTTCGCGCGGGCGAAGCTGTTGCGGGTGATTGAGGCGTCGCCAGAGCGCGTAGAGGCGCCGTGCCAATATTTCGGAAAATGCGGCGGCTGCCAGTACCAGCACATTGCCTATGAGGGGCAGTTACGCATCAAGCACAAGCAAATCGCGGATTTGTTCGAGCGCATCGGGAAAATCTCGCGCGAGGTGATTGCGCCCGTGATCCCTTGTCCGCAGCCGTACGGCTATCGAAACCGCGTGATGATTCGCAGCCAATGGAACAAACCGGAGCAGAAGTTGAACATCGGTTTCGTGCGCGGGGATTGCGGGCTGGTAGAGGACATCGAGGAATGCAAGATCGCCGAGCCGCCGATCAACGAACAGATAAAACACGTGCGCGCGCATCCGCCGCCCAAGGGCGGGATCAAGGTGGTGTTGCGGATTCCACCGGAGAATTGGGAAGTGCCGCGGGACTCGTTTTTTCAAAATAATTTTTTCCTGCTGCCGGAACTGGTCAAAACGGCGCGTGAATTTCTCGCGCGCGGCGGCGCGCGGCACCTGGTGGACCTTTACTGCGGCGTGGGGTTTTTTGGAATCGAACTGGCCGACGTGGTGGAATCCTTTGTGGGCGTGGAATACGACCAGCAGGCTATCAAAGCGGCGCGGCGCAACGCGGTGGTGCATCGGCGCGCCAACGGGGAATTTATTTCAGGGATGGTGGAAGAGGCATTGCCGGAATTGTTGAAAAAATTTTCACCGGAGGCCACGAGCCTGCTGCTGGATCCGCCGCGGAAGGGCTGCCCGCGCGAGTTGCTGGAGCTGCTGCGCCGTGAACGCCCGGCGCAGATCATTTATGTGTCGTGCCATCCGGCGACGATGGCGCGGGACTTGAACGTTTTGTGCGGCGACAGTGTCTTTAATCTGGTGCAAGTAGTGCCGCTGGACATGTTCCCGCAGACGCAGCACGTGGAATGCGTGGCGGATTTGCGCGCCCTTTCAGCCCCGAATGAAGAACCGTAACGGCAATCGGCCGTGAGCAGCCTGATGGCAAGCAAAATTTATCCAGTAATCGTATTTTGCGCGAAGTTTCCAGCACTTAACTTCTTGCCAAGCGCGGAATCATCGTTTCAATATCAATCAACGCATGACCACTCGAACCGAAGCGGGAGCTGAAAGAAGCTTCGTCAGCGCGCTTCTCCCCTGGATAGTGGCCGCTTCAGTAGCTGTCATTTATCTACTGACGCTGAACCATTGGCTTTCGTACAGGAATTTGCAGGCGGTTGCCCGGGCGACGGGCCAGACATGGACGGCGCAGGTCTATTCGCCGCTATTCACGCTGGTGACGTCGCCGTTCCACTGGCTTCCACAAACATGGGTGCCTCTGGCGATGAATTTTTTCTCGGTGGTCTGCGCCTTCTTCGCGCTGGCGCTGCTGGCGCGTTCGGTGGCGCTGCTGCCGCACGACCGGACGCAAAAACAACGTGAACGGGAGCAAAGCCGCTTCGCGCTTTTATCCACGCCGACCGCGTGGATTCCGCCGGTGCTGGCGGTGCTGGTGTGCGGACTGCAGCTCACGTTTTGGGAAAATGCGACGGTCCTCTCAGCCGGGATGTTTGACCTGGTGCTGTTCGCGTATTGCGTGCGCTGCCTGTTGGAGTATCGGATCAACAACCGCGAATCGTGGCTTTTGCGGGCGGCCGTGGTGTACGCGGCGGCGGCCACGGACAACTGGGTGTTGATCGTTCTTTTCCCGGGTTTTCTCGCGGCGATGATTTGGATGCGGGGACTGGGTTTCTTTCAGCTTCGATTTTTGACGCGACTGTTTCTGTGCATTCTGGCCGGGCTGCTGGTTTACCTGTACCTGCCGTTGGTGCACCTAAAAAGCGACGGCTTGTTCTGGCTGCCGCTGAAGCAAAATGTCCATGCACAGCTTGCCCAACTCATTTACCTTTGCCGATACACGCCGCGCCACATTCAATTGTTGCTCGTTCTGACTTCGCTGCTGCCGATCCTGGTGATTGGGATTCGGTGGAAATCCTCCTTTGGCGACACGAGCGAGATAGGCATTGCGCTGGCGACCTGGGTTTTTCACCTGACGTTCGCGGCATTGCTGGCGGTGTGCCTCTGGGCTACGTTTGACACCCAATTCGGCCTGCGAGATGCGGCGGGCAAATTGCCGCTGCTGGATGCGAATCGGGACAAGTTTCTTCCGCTCGCCTTCCTGAGCGCGTTGAGCATCGGTTACCTGAGCGGATATTTTCTGCTGGTCTTCAGGCCGTTGTCGCGGCGCGGGAGGCGCCCAGAAAGCGCGGTTTTATACGTCGTTGCGGTCTTCGCGATTGGCGCGGTGCTGGCGCTTATGCCCATCGGTTTGCTTTACAAAAATGTTCCGGCGATCAGAGTCACGAACGGGCCGGCGATGCGAAATTTTGCGGCGATGCTGACGGAGCATTTGCCTTCGCAGGGCGTGCTGTTGAGCGACAACCCGATTTCGCTATTGATTGCGCAAGCATGGCTCGCGCGTAGCGGCGCGGACAAACATTTCATGTTCCTGGAATCGCATTCACTCAGATTCCCGGCCTACTATCGCCAGGAAGACAAAAAAAATCCGGGGCTCCTGCCGCAGCTATCGACCAATGTCACGGATTCCTACCGGCTCACTGACGGTGACGAACTGAATATAATGGCGGCCCTGCAGGAGAAGCGGCCGGTTTATTATTTGCAACCGAGTTTCGGCTATTACTTCGAGGTTTTTTACCCGGTGCCGCACGGTTTGACGTATGAGTTGAAGCGGTTTGCGACCAACACGGCGATTTCCCCGCCCGCCTTGTCTGATGAGGTCATAGCCGAGAACGAAAACTTTTGGAAACAGCACGACAGCGAGGTGCGCGCGCTGTTGCCGTGGATTACAGCGCCTTTGCCGGAAAAGAATCCGGGCTTTCGCCGGCGTTTGATGGAAAAGATGCACATTCCTTTTGAAAAGAATTTTGACGCGGTCCAACTCGCCAGCATTTATTCCCGCGCGCTGAATACCTGGGGAGTCTACGCGCAACGCATGGGCCGGCTGGAAGCCGCCGGCGCGCATTTCGACGAAGCCTTGGAATTGTCGCCGGAGAATGTCGTGGCGCGGGCGAATTCGGATTTCAACAAAAAGCTGCGCAATGGCGAACGGGCTCCGGCCGACAACCTGACCTCGTTTGAACAGCGGTTCGGAAAGTTCGATAACTGGTCGCGGATCCTCGAGGCCAACGGGATGTTTGACGAACCGACCGGCTGCGTGGCGGCGGCCATTGTGTTTGCGCGCGGCCGGCTGGACCGGCAGGCAGGGCAGAATTGTGAGCGGACTCTGGCCCTTGCGCCCGACAGCGTGCTGGCGCGACTCTGGCTGGCGCGGATTTACCTCGTCTCGCGCGAGCCGGCAAAAGCGTTTCCTTTGATCGATGAACTCAAGGCGCGATCCAACTTGTTCCAGCAGGCGGCAATTGCTCCGGCCGACGTCTTCGAGGTGGAACTGGCGGCGAATTACGCAACCGGCAAACCGGATCGCGCCAAGCGGCTGGTCGAAAACGTCATCTCGCACCAGCCGCCGGATTCCACGATGCTGAACACGGCCGTCCGAACCTGCGTATTTTACAAGGACTATACGAACGCGCTTCCGGCGGCCAAGAGGCAATTGGAAATTAGTCCGGATGACACGGTCTCGCTGGTCAACGAGGGATTCATCCAGATTCAACTCAAGGATTTCAACGCGGCGATTGCGCCACTCTCAAGGGCGATATCGCTTAATCCGACCAATTCGGCAGCGCTGTTTTGCCGGGCGGACGCTTACATGGAAGCCGGGAAGTTCGATGAAGCGCAACGCGATTACGAGATTTTGCAGAAAATGGATCCCAAGGCGTATCCCGTTTATCACGGGCTCGCGGAAATTGCCTACCGCAAAAAAGACACCAACGCGGCCATTCATTATTACCAACTTGACCTCGCCAACATTGCGTCCAATTCACCGGAAGCAAATTTTGTTAGGGAGCGCATGAAGGGCCTGA
>DASXHY010000146.1:0-8604 GCA_036488095.1 Verrucomicrobiia bacterium
AGGATTTTTGGGTAGGGCGCGTCACTCCGTGCGCGCCGCCGCTCGAATCACCAAAACGGCGCGCGCGGAGCGACGCGCCCTACCCACTCAGGGCCAGTCCGTTATTTTCCGCAGCAAACCTTGTATTTCTTCCCGCTGCCGCACGGGCACGGATCGTTCCGGCCGACCTTCGGGCCGGTCCGTTTCGGCTTCGGCTTTTCCTTGGAAAGCTCGTCAGCCGCTTCGCTGACAATGTCGCTGCCCTGCTGCCCTTTTTTGTCCTCGCCCGTCGTGCTGCCGCCAAACGCGCTCGTCGGCTGATGCGACGTCTTCTGCGGCATGTTGCGCAGGAAATTCTCGAACGCCATCAGGCTCGAGGCGCTGCGGAAAATGTTATGGCAAATCTCCGTTTTGATGTTGACCATCAACACGTCAAAAATTTTGTATCCTTCCGCCTTGTATTCCACGAGCGGATCGAGCTGGCCGTAACCGCGCAGCCCGATGCTGTAGCGCAAGCTGTCCATCTCATACAGATGCTCCTGCCACAGCCGGTCGATCGCGCTCAGGATGGTGTAACGCTCCACTTCCTTCAGCGCGTCGGGATTCTCGAAACTGATTTTCAGGTCGTACGCCTGCCGAACCTTGTCGGAAATAAAGGTGCAGACCGCGAACTGCGCCGGCGTCAACCCATCGAACAACGACCCGGGCACCGGCGCTTCCGTGCCGGACTGAGCGGCCTTGGTGATTTCCGCCTCCGGAATACCCAGCGGAAAATTCATATTCACCCAATCTGATAACCCGCGCGCGCTCCATCCCTCGGAGTTCACATCGCCCGGCGTGAATTCCTCGACCTTCGAGATGACCACTTCCTCCATGATGTCCATGAGGCGGTCGCGCACATCGGCGGCGTGGATGATTTCATTGCGGAAGCCGTAAATGACCTCGCGCTGTTTGTTCATCACGTCGTCGTATTCCAGCGTGCGTTTGCGGATCTGGAAATTATGTTCCTCGACCCGCTTTTGCGCGCTCTGCACGGAACGGTTCAACAACGGATGCTCCAACTCCTGGTCTTCCTCCAGGCCCATGCGCTCCATCATCTTAACAATGCGATCGGCGCCGAAGAGCCGCATCAAATCGTCCTCGAGCGAAATGAAAAAGTGCGATGAGCCCGGATCTCCCTGGCGCGCGCAACGGCCGCGCAACTGCCGGTCGATGCGCCGGGACTCGTGACGTTCCGTGGCCAGCACGTGCAAACCGCCCAGCGTCGCGACGCCCTCGCCGAGTTTGATGTCCGTGCCGCGGCCCGCCATGTTCGTGGCAATCGTCACCGCGCCACGCTGCCCGGCGCGCGAAACAATTTCGGCTTCCTGCTGATGATATTTCGCGTTCAGCACCGAGTGAATAATCCCCTCGCGCTTCAACATGCGCGAAAGCAACTCGCTCACCTCGACGGAAATCGTGCCGACCAGAATCGGCCGGCCTTTGCCGTGCACGTCCTTGATTTCCTTGATGACCGCGTTGTATTTCTCGCGCTTGGTTTTGTAGACGGAATCGTTTGCATCCTTGCGCTGCACCGGACGATTCGTGGGAATCACCAGCACGCCCAATTTATAAATGTCGAAAAATTCCTGCGCTTCGGTCTCCGCCGTGCCGGTCATGCCCGCCAGCTTTTTATAAAGACGGAAATAATTCTGGATCGTGATGGTCGCCAGCGTCTGTGTCTCGCGCTCGATGGCCACGTTTTCCTTCGCTTCGACCGCCTGGTGCAACCCATCGCTCCAGCGCCGGCCCGTCATCAGGCGGCCGGTGTTTTCATCCACTATGATGACCTTGTTTTCCTGGACGACGTATTGCACGTCTTTCTGGTAAAGCGTGTAGGCCTTGAGCAATTGTGAAATCGCGTGGATGCGTTGCGCCTTGGATTCGAAATCCTGCTGCAGCTTCGTCTTGGATTCCATCCGCTGGCGCGCGTCGAGGTCGGGTTGCGCGTCAATCTCATGCAGCGCCGTCGTCAAATCCGGCAGCATGAAGGCATCCGGATCTTTCGGGCTGAGAAAATTGCGGCCCTTCTCCGTCAAATCGGCTTCGTTGCTCTTTTCATCGATCGCAAACAGAAGCTGCTCCTTCTCCGCGTACAACTCGGTCTTTTTCTGGTCGGTATGGAGATAGAGCTCGGCCTGGTTCATCAACCGGAGGTTCTCGGGATTTTCCAGCACCTTCATCAAACCCTCGGATTTCGGCGTGCCGGTTTTGACGCGGAACAACAGCAACCCGATTTCCCGCTCCAACGCAGCGGCGTCTTTCACGTTCGAGCCGTCTTCGGGATGCAGCTTCTTCAGCAACTCCCCGGCTTCGGAAAGGAAGCGGTTGGCCAGGCGCTCCTGCGCGTGAAAGATCCCTTCGACCTGCGATTTATAATTTCCGTATTGCTCGTCAAACGTCACCACCGCCGGGCCGCTGATGATCAACGGCGTCCGCGCTTCATCGATGAGAATCGAGTCCACTTCGTCCACGATGGCGAAATAATGGCCGCGCTGGACCTGGTCTTCCTTGCGCGTGGCCATGCCGTTGTCGCGCAGATAATCAAAACCGAACTCGGCATTCGTGCCGTAAGTGATGTCGCAGGCGTATTGCTCGCGGCGGACTTTCGGCGGTTGATCGTGCAAAATACAACCGACCGTCAGTCCGAGAAATTTGTAAACCGCGCCCATCCATTCGCTGTCGCGCGCGGCGAGGTAATCGTTCACCGTCACCACGTGTACCCCGCGGCCAGTGATCGCATTCAAGTAAACCGGCAGCGTGCCCACCAGCGTCTTGCCTTCGCCAGTGGCCATTTCCGCGATCTTGCCCAGGTGCAATCCCATGCCGCCGATGAGCTGCACGTCAAAATGCACCATCTCCCATCTCAAAGGATGCCCGCGCACGACCACGTCCTGCCCGCACAAACGCCGGGCGGTATTTTTCACGACCGCGAAGGCTTCCGGCAGGATTTCCTCGAGCCGCGCGGCGAGCTGCTCGTCGTCCTGGATCTGGGACAACTCCTGTTTCCAGGCGGCGGTTTTCTCGCGCAACGCCTCGTCCGGAAGTTTCTGCAATCCCAGCTCGATCTCGTTGATTTTGCCAACAAGCGGGCGCAGCTTTTTAACTTCGCGCTCGTTCTTCGAGCCGATGAATTTTTTTACGATAAAACCGATCATGGGTTCCTAAAATGGTGTCAAACGCTACGGGAACGGTCGCGAGGCGTCAAAGACTTTAGGAGTGTAAGCTTTACGGGGGAAAACTCAAGTAACCGCGGCGGTAGCGCAGGTTGCCAACCTGCTGTGTCGCCGACTGCCAGTCGGCAGGGCGTGAAATTGTCAACTACGCTGGAGTTTCTCCGCAACGCAGATTGGCAATCTGCGAAACAGCACGCTGGCAGCGTGCGCTACGGCAAAAGCGGCGATTTCTACCTATCCTACGTGCATTGTCTCACGCCGCCGCCGGCTCTCCGGCACGCGTGCCGCCGGATTCAGGAGAAGCCGAAACCGCCCGACCACGAAAGCTCTTCCACAGCCGCAACGGCATGCAACCCAGCGCAATCAGCACAACCTGGCTCGCCACAAACGCCAGCAGCCAGTAAAACGCCGCATCCATGAACCCGTAACTGTGCAAACCGATGCCCAGCATGTTCACCCCGAACCACGACCAACTCGTGACGATATTGCCGAAAATCGCGCAGTTAATGAGACCGCGTTCGCGGACCATTCCGCCCCAGCGCAAGTGGAGAATCAACGCGTTCCACAGCACAATGATGAGCGCGCCGTTTTCCTTCGGGTCCCAGCCCCAGAATCGTCCCCACGATTGGTCCGCCCAAATCCCGCCCAGCACTGTGCCCACAAAACTGAAGAGCGTGGCGAAACACACGATGCCGTAGACCATTCGCCCGAGGGATTTTCCAGTGTCCGCATCCAGCGTCCGCGTGAACACGCCGCGCAGGATGTAAACGATCGCGAGAAATCCCGCGACGAACGTGCTGGCATAACCAAGCGTCACGACGACCACATGCGTCGCGAGCCAGAAGTTCGTATCCAGCACCGCGCGCATCATTTCCATCGTGTCGCCCGTCAACGCGAGATGCTGCGCGATAATCAAGGTGATGAAACCAATGCCGGACGCCACCACCGCCCCGATGCCGTTTTTGAAAAATCGTTCCAGGACCAGTCCGAGCACCACCGCGCCAAATCCAATGAAAATTGCGGATGAATACAGGTTCGTCACCGGCGGACGTCCTTCGAGCACCATCCGGAAAACCAGCCCCGTCGTATGGATGACAAATGCCAGCCCAATCAGCCACACTGCCGAGCGGCGCACAGTTTCGGAGAGGTTAAACCAAAAACAAAACGCCAGCACTCCCGCGAGGACGTAAATGATCATCGCATTGTAAAACGGCTGCATCTGGTTGAAGAAAACTTCCGCGCGCGCCTTGCTCAATTCGTGCGGGAATTCCGTCACCAGCGATTCGCGGTAGAGGACCAACTGCCGATTGAACTCCGCCGAATCGCCCGCCTTGAACGCTCCCGCCATCGCGGCGTAGAAATGAACCGATGGGTCCACTTTGCCATCGCGCAATCCCGCCATTAAAACATCGCCCGTCCGTCTCCAGGCGTCGCCGCTTGCGTGCGGCGGAATCACCAGCGGCGGTTCGAACTGCGCCATGGTGCTGAATTGCTGCACGTAACCCGCGAATTGTTTTAGCACCGCTTCGTCGTATTTCTGGCCCGCCTGTTCCGCCTGCGCGGCCGCCACGCCCGCCGGTATCAGTTGTTCAAAGTCCGCCAATTCCTTCCCCCAATTGTCCGCGTTTTCCGGCTGCACCGTGTTTTTCAACTGCACATACAGCCACAGCCGTTCGCGCACTTTCATCACCGCTTTTTCATACGCGTTGCGTTGCGCTGAATCGATTTTTTCGATCCGCGTGGTTTCCGTATCCAGCGATTGCAACCCGGGTTGGATTTCGTTCCAGGAATAATGTTTGCCGTCATGCTTTTGCGCCAAATCCTTGCCCGGCAATTTCAGCAGCGAAATCAATTCCTGGTTGTCCACGCGGAACACGGGCCACTGGTCGGCGGTGGCGGGATCCATCATCACGGTCGTCAGCCATTCGGTCGCGGAAATAATGCGCGGCTTCCCGAACGCGCCCTTCCACGGTTCCAGGTTTGCCTCCTGTTTTTCGCGAATCTGCAGCAGCGAATTGCGCGCCAGCGAATCGATCGGCTGCACGCGGCCATTGGACAATACCGGCAGCTTGCCGAATTGGCTGAAGGCGAACGTCTTGTCCTGCGCGGGCCGCAACGTGCTCAGGAACCACGCGGCCATGACGCCCGTTAAAATGATTGGTAGCCACTTTTTCATTTACGAACAATCTCCTGTGGTTGACGGTGAGTCTCCGCGCGCGCCGTTTTGAGCGGCTTGGATGCCGCGCTCGCTTGCGCCGGGGATTTCCGCCGTGAAATGAATTTAACCAGGTGCGACATGAACTGAATCACCAGGCCCAGGGCCACCAGGAAGCACCCGATGTAGGGCGTGAGCCAACTGGGATTGTGAACCACTTGCAGGACGGAAACGCGCGGGTCGGCTTTGTCAAAACTCGCTTGGTAAAATGTCTCGCCGCCGTAACGCAACGGAGTGTTCATGAAAATTTCCACCTCGCGATGCTCGCCAGTTCGCGGATTATCCAGACGCACGCGGCTGCGAAAATCCTTCGGAATGCCCTCGGGATTGTCCGCCGAAATCGTGCCGGGATAAATGGCATGGGTGAATTTGAGCAACGTCAGCGAGGCCTCGCGATAAACGCGCTCCGGCCGGACGACGAATGTGTATTTTTTCCCGGCGACCTGCACCGATTGCGGCTCCGACAAATCACTGGCGATCTTGTCGGCGATATCCTTGCTCATGTTGACGTAAAAACCGCGCACTTCCTGAATCAGCCCTTCCTCCCCCATCCAATCGGAAGCCACCCAATCGCCGAGCGACCCATTCGGCCCCACAATCTCAATCACCGCGGTCGGAATGTTTCTCATGTCCATGGATTTCGCCTCATCCACCGGATGGAAATCAAAATGCGCCGCAACACCGTTCGTCGTCAGCGGCGGCCCGTTTTGCGCCATCGGCGCGCGAAAGGTGGGTTCGGAATTCGCCATGTATTGCTTCACGCGAATGGTGAACGGGAGATTGGGGCCCTTGATCTCGCCGCCCTTTGCCAGCAGCCGGCCGGGAATCGAAATTAATTGCTCCTTGCCGCCGCCGGCGTCGGTCATGAATGTCAAATCGTAGTTGCGCGGCGATTCCGAATAATTTTTTGATTCACCCTCCGAAAAACGCAGCATCGTCTCGCGCGACAACATGTCCGTCGTCAATTGCCCAACCAGCAACAGAATAATCCCCCCGTGCGCGACATGGATGCCGAGTTTTTTCCAGGTCAATTGGAAACGCGAAATATGCGCCGCAATCAAATTGACCAGCAATACCGAGCCGAGCAGATAACCGCCCGGCAACACCAGCGGGATGTGATGCCCAAACATGCTCGCGCCCACCACAATCCATTGCTTGAAGTAACGCGTCTGCGCCTGGTAAAGCCCCTCGTCCGCCTGCGCCACCGTGCCCACCCACACCAGGATGATGGCAAACGCCAGCAGCACGACGGTGAGCCGCAGCGACGAGAAAAATTTTGCTGCGCGCTTAAGGAGCATTGGAGAATTTCGCGGTCTGGATGAACTTCATGAACGTGTCCTTCTGTTGCCCCACGACTTGTTCATCGCCCATCAGTTTGTAAAACCACGTGTCGGCAGCCTGCGGCGCAATGACACCCACGAGCCGTGCTTTCTTTCCCGTCTTCGAGTCGGTGCCGGTCATATCCACAACCGTGGCCTTGCTGCCACCGACATCGACCGTTTGCGCTTGTTTGGAAAAATCCTCTTCCGAAAGCGGCGGCAATCCAAGCTGTCCGCGCCAACGGGAAATATTCATCATCACCCCGCCACCGGTCCCGGCCAGCATGCTGACATTCACGTCCGCTTTGGCGTCATCGCTGCCCTGAATGACATATTTGGCGAGCAACATTTGCGGGTTCGGAATTTCCTTCCAACCGGCCGGAAGCCCAGCGCCGGAATCCGCGCCCGCTTGCGGTAGATCTGATGTTATGGTCATGCCGGCGTGCGGGTCCGTCATGGCGGTTGCCGGGCTGGCTGCGAATGAAACGGATTTCAGAAATTCAAGAAAGGCCGGTTTTTGGTCGCGGACCGCCGCATCGTCACCCCTCATTTTAAAATAATAACTCGTTCCATCGCGGTCG
The DNA here is from genome assembly GCA_036488095.1 of Verrucomicrobiia bacterium. Taxonomy (GTDB): domain Bacteria; phylum Verrucomicrobiota; class Verrucomicrobiia; order Limisphaerales; family DASXHY01; genus DASXHY01. Next base: position 7,310 of record DASXHY010000146.1, read on the forward strand.
ATCTCCGCAACGATGATGCGTCCCGGCGTTTTGCCGTCCGCGATTTCAAACAGCTTCCCCTGCCCCGGCCCGATCGTCACGGGTTCGCTCTCGGCCTTGGTCGCGGGCGGCAGTTGCAGTTCTCCGCGCCACATGTTCAGGTTGTTCAATTCCATCTCCGGCCCCATGGTGGGCAGCGGGATGACCGAGACATCCGCGCTCTGGCCGTCCTTGCCCGGCGCGGTGAAACTACCCACGCGCATTTGCGAAAGCGCCTTGCGCTGCCATCCGGTCGGAACGATCCATTTCACCGCCTGCGTGCCTGCCGCGCCCATGTCCATTCCCGCGTGCGGATTCATCGGCTGCGACGTTGCATCGCCGGATTGAGCCAATGGCGCGGTCGTCGATTGCGATTCCTTGGGCACTTCCTGGACCTGGACCTGGACCTGATCGCGGTTGCATCCGGCCAGCGCCAGGGCAAAAATCATCCACCCGCAACGCGGCCAGTTCAGTTGTTTGGTTCGTGAAACGAGAGTCATTTAAATTCTCCTTTAAGGTATATTGCCGGCCATTTCTTGCACGTCATTCTTTGCCTTTTACGCAACCTATTTTGTTCCCAAATAGACAAAATTTGAACACCTAAAGCACAAACACGCCAATCCTGCGCTGGCAGGACGGCGTGTTGAGGCTCATAATTCCTTCCTAAGTTCCGAAGCCGAAGAGGATTAACCCACCGCCATGCTCAACAGGAACTCGATATTACTCCGGGTCTTTTTGAGCTTGTTCAGCATCAGTTCCATCGACTCGACCGGCGGCACGCCAGTGAGCGCGCGACGCAGAACGACCACTTTGTTGTATTCGTCCGGATGATAGAGCAGCTCTTCTTTGCGCGTGCCCGAGCGTTCGATGTTGAGCGAGGGGAAAATGCGCCGGTCCACCAACGCGCGGTCCAGGTGCACTTCCATGTTACCCGTGCCCTTGAATTCTTCGAAGATGACTTCATCCATGCGCGAACCCGTGTCCACGAGGGCCGTCGCAATAATCGTGAGCGAGCCGCCTTCCTCGATATTGCGCGCCGCGCCGAAAAAGCGCTTCGGCTTGTGCAAGGCGTTTGCGTCCACACCGCCGGACAAAATCTTGCCCGAGTGCGGCTGCACTGTATTGTAAGCGCGCGCCAAACGGGTGATCGAGTCGAGCAGGATGACCACGTCGCGCTTGTGTTCGATCATGCGCTTCGCTTTTTCGATCACCATCTCGGCAACCTGCACGTGCCGCTCCGGCGGTTCGTCGAAGGTCGAGCTGATTACTTCCGCCCC
>DASXHY010000148.1:0-4872 GCA_036488095.1 Verrucomicrobiia bacterium
CAACGGCGGCAGCACCGGCGGCGGCACGCTTTTCCGAATCAACACTGACGGATCTGGTTTTACGGTCCTCTACAATTTTACAAACAACCCCGATGGAGCAAGCCCTTACGCTCCGTTAATTCTGAGCGGATCCACGCTTTACGGCACCACTCAGATCGGAGGCTCCTCCGGTAATGGGACGGTCTTCACGATAAACACGGACGGAAGCGGCTATGCGGTGATAAAGAGCTTTCAAAATGGCGCCGACGGTTCTCTCCCGACGGGAGGCCTTGTCCAAATCGGCAACAGCCTGTTTGGGACCACTGGGTCGGGTGGAACTATGGGATACGGCACGATATTTGAAATCACACTCACGTCACCGCAGCCGTGTCCTTTGCACATCGACCGATTCGGGACCAATGCCGTGCTTACCTGGACAAACCCGGTGTTTTCATTGCAGATGGCGACGCAAGCCGTCGGAAATTACACGACGCTTCCCACCGCGGTCAGTCCCTACACGAACGCGATTGGCGGAACGGAACATTTCTTCCGTTTGATCGCGACTCCGTAGGGCGTATCCACGTTCCAGGTTTCATTTTGGTGTTTCCAATACATCGCGGACGGCTTGCGCGAGCCGATGCGGGGAGTACGGCTTTTGCAGAAAATTCACACCTTCGCGCAGTTCAAAATCCTTTTCGACGACGTCCATGCTGTAACCGCTGGAAAAAATCACTCTGACCGATGGCTTTTCAGCGTGGAATTTTTTTACCAGATCGGGGCCGTTCGCGCCGCCGGGGATGACGATGTCCGTGAAGACGAGCGAAATGCGATTGTGATGCTCGCGCCAGCGCTCAATGGCCGCCCCGGCACTATCGGCCTCCACCACTTCATAGCCGTAGCCTTCGAGAATGCTGCGGTCCAGGGCACGCAGGGGACCTTCGTCTTCGATTAAGAGGATGGTTTCGTTGCCGCCGCGCACATCGAGGTTCACGGGACATTCCGTTTTTTTGTCTTCGCGTTCCTTGGCAGAAGGGAGATAGATGCGGAAAACGGTGCCTTTGCCGACTTCGCTGTAAACAGTGATCCAACCGGTGTGCTGGCGGACGATGCCATACACAGTGGCGAGGCCGAGGCCGGTGCCCTGGCCGACGGGTTTGGTGGTGAAGAAGGGCTCGAAAATTCGCGAAAGGTTTTCGGGAGGAATTCCTTCGCCGGTGTCGGTGACGGACAGACAGACAAAATCGCCGACATTCCCCTGCGGATTCAATTGCACATATTCGGGGCCGATGGATTCGTCGGAGGTGCCAATGATCAATTTGCCGCCCTGGGGCATGGCGTCGCGCGCATTGATGGCGAGGTTCATCAGCACCTGTTCCATCATGCCGGCATCGGCGCGGACGAGGAAGGCGTCGGAGCCGTAATTCACGCGGAGGGAAACATCGGCGCGCAGAATGTGCTTCAACATTTTTGTCATGTTGGCGACGACTTCGTTCAAATCAAGCACGCGGGTCTGGGTGACCTGTTTGCGGCTGAATGTCAAAAGCTGGCGGGTGAGAGTGGTGGCGCGCTCGGCGGCGAGAAGGATCTGGTTTACGGAGCCTTTTACTTCCTCGCTCAACCCGGGTTTCGTGCGCAGCACCGAAGCGTGGCCCTGGATGACGGTGAGGAGATTGTTGAAGTCGTGGGCCACGCCACCGGCCAGTTGGCCGATGGATTCCATTTTCTGTGCCTGAAGAAACTGTTCCTGCAATTTCCGGCGCTCGATGCGTTCGGCGCTTTCCCGCAACGCGCGCCGCACCACCGGGCCGAGGCGTGACAGATGGTTTTTCAGGACGTAATCGGTTGCGCCGGCTTTCAGGATGTCCACGGCGCGCTCCTCGCCCAAGGTGCCGGAAACGACCACGAAGGGGATATCGAGATTGCTTTTTTGAAGGAATTCGAGCGCATGAAATGTGGAAAATCGGGGCAGGCTGAAATCGGAAAAAATGATATCAATGCGCTCGTTCAGGCTGGCGCGATAAGTGGCTTCCGTCTCGACGCGTTTCCATGCCGGGGCGAACCCGGCGTTCTGCAATTCTGCCAACAACAATTCCGCGTCGTCGGCGGAATCTTCAACAATGATTACATTTAGCGGAATTCCCATGAGTCGATTCTCCCAAAGTAAAATAAAAGGTGGCGCCGCGATCGACTTCACCTTCGGCCCAAATCCGTCCACCGTGCCGCAGGATGATGCGGTGCGCGATCGCCAGCCCCACGCCTGTGCCTTCGAATTCGCTCGGGCTGTGGAGACGTTGAAAAACCCGGAAAAGTTTGTCCGAGTATTCCATGTCAAATCCCGCGCCATTGTCGCGAACGAAGTAGACGCGCTCGCCGTTTTGGTCACGGCACCCGACTAGAATCACTGCCGGGTCACGACCGCGCGTAAATTTGAGAGCATTGGAAAGAAGGTTGGTGAACACCCGGCGCAACAGGGCGATATCGGCCGTGCAGCCGGGCATCTGGCTGATTTCGCAATCCACGCGCCGGTCGCCGGATGCGGCATGGGCGAGTTCGTTGAAAACATTTTGGGCAAGCTCGCCAGGATTGACGCTTTTCCTCGTCACAGCCACCCAGGTCAGCCCGGAGAAATCCAGGAGGCCCTCGATGAGCCTGCTCATTTTTTTGACGTTATCCTGGATGCGTATCAACGCATCGTCGGCGGCCTTTGGAACGTCGGGGCCAAGAGATTTTTTCAAGATGGCCGCAAAGCCACCCATGGCGCGCAGCGGCGCGCGCAAATCGTGGGAGACGGAATAAGAAAATGCCTGAAGTTCCTGGCCGGCTGCTTCCAGGGCGGCGCTTTTTTCCTTCAGCTCGGCCTCGATTTGTTTGCGGGCGGAGATGTCGCGAATGGCGGCGACGGACCGTGCGCCGGCTTCGGTTTGCAACGGGCTAAAATGGATTTCGATGGGGAATTTAGAACCGTTCTTGCGCAACCCGGACCGTTCCCCATTTCCGGCGTGGCTGTTTTGGATACGCGCGGGAAACAGCGCATCGACAGGCTGTCGCAGCAATTCACCGCGGGCATAGCCGAATAATTCCTCCGCGCGGGCATTGGCCAGAACAATGCAGCCTTCGGTGTCGATTATAACGACCGCGTCGGGAAGGCAGTCCAACAAAGCGCCGTAGTTAGTCTCGAGCGCGCCGGCATCAGAGACGGAATTTTTGCGACCCATCGCGTTCATGAGAATTCAGAAGGTGTCCGATGCGGAGTGAAAAGCGAATGGGCCGGAAAAATCAGGCCCTGAAGAACAGCCATCCCATTGTCCGTCCGTGACAACGAACTTCCCTCAAGCATAAAGCTGGTTTCGAGAATCACACGTTTACGAGGGGCGCCTTTTTCAACAATGCCCACTGCAAACTCAGTTGCGGAGTCACTCCGCTCAAATTCTGAAAATCCACCGGCTTCACGATATAAGCCTCAGCCCCGAGCCGCTGGCTGGCGGCAATGTCCCTATCCCGGTTGGACACGGTCAGCACGATCACAGAAATCGCGCGAGTCCGCGGGTCTGCCTTAATCTGGCGCAAAACCTCCAATCCGTCAATCTTTGGAAGGCCCAAATCCAGCAGGATCATTTGCGGGCGATTCCTATGTGTCCGATGACGATAAACCCCGCGACAAAAGAGAAAATCGAGCGCTGCCGCGCCATCGCGGACGACGTGAATGCGATTGGTGATCCGGACGTCCTTGAGGGCCTTGATCGTTAAATCCACGTCCTCAGAGGAATCTTCTATGATGAGGATATCGACCAGTTCATCCGATAATGCGGAGGGGGCGGACGACTTGTCGGATGAGGCTTCGAGTCGTGAAAAGAGAATCGATAGCGGGACTTCCAGGGCATCGGCCAGGCGGTGGATGCTCTCGAGCGAGACATTCCTGGCGCCGCGTTCGACATCGGAGATATAAGTCCGATGCAGTCCCGCGCGACCGGCCAATTCTTCCTGCGAGATATCCAATTGATCGCGATGAAACCGAACGGCAGCGCCAAATTGTTTCTTTACATCACTTTTTCCCACAAGCAAACCCGGATTTCATACGATAACCCTCGGCGGGACAACAGACTATGAGTGACTTTCCCCACTTTCGCAGATTAAAGAATTGTAATGCATGATGGACAACGGCACGAAAAATTTTATCTTCGCGCGAGTTTATGTTGAAACAAACTGAAACTTTATCACCGGCGCAACTGGGTTTCGCCATGCCCGCGGAATGGGAGAAGCACGAAGCAACCTGGCTTGGCTGGCCGCACAACGAAACCGATTGGCCGGATAAGATCGATACGATCCGCTGGGTCTACGGCGAGATGGTGAGAAAAATTGCGGAAGGAGAAATCGTCCGTATTCTCGTGCGCAATCAGGCGGAAGCAAAATTCGCGCGCAGCTATCTCACGCGCGCGGGCGCCAATCTAAAAAATGTTGAGTTCGTGATTCACGCAACCAATCGCGGGTGGACGCGTGACAGCGGACCCATTTGTGTAAAGCGGAAGGCGGAAAGCGGACAGCGGAAAGCGGAGACGGCCATTGTTCACTTTCATTTTAACGCGTGGGCCAAGTATAATGATTGGCAAAAGGACACCCGGGTTCCCGCAATTGCCGCAAAGTATCTGAAGAAGCGGTTGTTCAATGCGGAATGCGACGGGAAGGATTTTGTCGTGGAAGGCGGCGGCATCGAGTTGAACGGAAGCGGAACGCTGTTAACGACCGAAGAGTGTTATCTTCACCCAAAAATCCAGGTGCGGAACCCGGGCCTGACGCGGGAACAATACAACGAGACTTTCAAAAAATATCTGGGCGTCACGAATGTGATTTGGCTGCTGAACGGCCCGGTCGGCGACGACACTCACGGCCACATCG
>DASXHY010000172.1:0-5118 GCA_036488095.1 Verrucomicrobiia bacterium
ACAATGGCGTCGTCGTCGGCGGTGAAGGGCTCTTTGACGATGGGTGTCATGCGGTCGAAGCGCGCGTTTTCGGGGTTGTTTTTCATCACGGCGCGTTTTTCCTGCAGGCGCTTCCAGTTTTTTAACTTCTGGCCGATGCCGCGCATGCGCGGATGATAATCGCGAAAGCCGAGCACGCGGAAAAAGTTCGGGCTGGAAAGCACGACGCGCCCGCCGATTTTGACGACGCGCACCAATTCGTGGATGAAGGCTTCGGGTTCCTCGACGTGTTCCAAGACGTTCAATGCGCCGGCGCTGGCGAAATATTGATCGGCGTAGGGAAGTTTTTTTCCGTCGTAAACCTGGCAGCGTTCGGTGACCTGGCGCGCGCGCGCGATGTTGGGCTGGGAGACATCCACGCCGTGGGCTTCATAGCCGGCGGTCTGCAAACGAGCGACCACCTGCCCTACCCCGCAGCCTACGTCGAGAACGCGCGCGCCCTTCTCGCCGGTTTTCAGGGCGTCGGCGTATTTCGCGAAAAATGCGGAGTCCTGGCCGGACAGGAATTGCGCATAGTTCTCGTTTTGATGATATGTCTCCTGGTGGCTCATGCGGGTGGAGTTAGTGCGGATGTTTTGTGTTTACGCTCGCTCTCCCCGTGAACCTGACGACCTCCTCACCCCGGCCCTCTCCTCCTTTTGGGGAGGAGAGGGAGGAGGAAGTCGCCGGTTTACTTTGGTCCTCGGATTCAATACGCGCATTTGAATGCGGGAAAATCTCACAGCGCGAGGAGTTCATTGGCTTTATGCGGCTTCTTTTTGAAGCTGAGTTCTCCTCACGTCGGCTCCTACTTTTATTTGAGTTGGATCAGCCGCGTCACATCCGCGGGTGCGTCGGAAAATTGCGCTTTTACTTTGGCGATGACGTTTTCGACGGTCAGGCCGTGCCGTTGGCGCAGTACATCCTGCGACGAGGCGTGCTCGATGAATTGATCGGGCCAACCGATGCGGACGACGGGCGTGGTAACGCCCATCTCGCTGAAGAGTTCCAGCACGGATGAGCCGTAGCCGCCCATGAGCGCGTGGTCTTCCAGGGTCACAATCACGTCGGCGGCTTTGCCGAAAAATTCGTGCGTGCCGGCATCGATAGGCTTGGTGAAACGGGGATTGATAACGGCGCAATCGAATCCTTCGCCGGCGAGTTGCGCGGCGGCTTTGCGCGCCATGGAATTGAGATTGCCCAATCCGAACAGCGCGACTTTACGCTGGCCAGTGTTGGAAAAATTCTGGATGACTTCCGCCTTGCCAATTTCCAGCAGTCTCGGCTGCTCTTTGATGGGCACGCCTTCAGCATTGCCGCGCGGGTAACGGATGAACATCGGATGATTTTCATGCGTGGCGGTGAACATCATGTCCACGAGTTCGTCCTCATCCTTGGGCGCCATGGCGATGACGTTCGGGAGGCAGCGCAAATACGCGATGTCAAAGAGGCCATGGTGCGTGGGGCCGTCGTTCGCAGAGAGGCCGGCGCGATCCATGCAGAAAATCACGGGCAAATCCTGGAGGCAAACGTCGTGATGAATGCAGTCGTAGGCGCGTTGGAGGAAGGTGGAATAAATCGCGACTACGGGATGAAAACCCATCGTGGCCATTCCCGCGGCAAAGATGACTCCGTGTTCCTCGGCAATGCCCACATCGTAATAACGATCCGGCATGGCTTTTTCCAAATGCTTCAGGCCGGTGCCGCTGGGCATGGCCGCGGTGATGCCGACGAGCGTATTGTCCTTTTGGCACAATTTCACGAGCGTCTGGCCCATCACGTCCTGGTAAGCGGGAGGCGCGCCGGCTTTCGCGGGCATGGAGTCTCCGGTGCTGATATCATAGGGGCCGGTGCCGTGAAATTTTTCCGGCGACTTCAAGGCGGCATCGAAGCCCTTGCCTTTTTGCGTGAGGATGTGAATGACGATGGGCTGGTCGCAGGTCTTGGCGAATTCCAGCGTGCTGATCAACAAGGGCAAATCGTGGCCGTCAATCGGGCCGAGATAGCGCACGCCCATTTCCTCGAAGAGAACGGGGCTGCCGAAACCGCCGCGTCCGTCCGAATCGATGGTGGCGTTGGTCTGCCGCAGGCCCACGTCGGTGATAGCGCCTTTAAAACCTTCCTCGGCTTTGTGCGCGAGTTTCAGAGCAAGCTCGCCCTTGGGCAAGCGGCGCAAAAAGTTTTGAAACTCCTTCGCCAGTTTGTTGTACGACGGATGCGCGATCAACCGGCTCAGATAATTGGCGATGGCGCCGACGTTTTTGGCGATGCTCCACTCATTATCGTTGAGAATGCCGATGAAGCGTTTGGTGGTGTGGCTGATGTTATTGAGCGCCTCGAAAGAAATGCCGTTGGTCAAGGCGGCATCGCCGAAAATGCAGACGACGTTCTCGTTTGTGCCTTTTTTGTCGCGCGCCGCGGCCATGCCGAGGGCGGCGGACAGGGCGGTTCCGGCGTGGCCGGCGCCGTAGCAATCGTGGGGACTTTCAGTGCGCAAGGCGAAGCCGTTGAGGCCGTCGGTGGTGCGAATGGTGTTGAAACGGTCTTTGCGGCCGGTGAGAAGCTTGTGCACGTAAACCTGGTGGCTCACGTCCCAAACGAATTTGTCCTTCGGCGTCTCGAACACGCGATGCAAGGCGAGGGTCAATTCCACCACGCCGAGATTCGGGCCGAGGTGGCCGCCGTTTTTGGAGAGGACCGTTATCAATTCATAACGGATTTCCTCCGCAAGCTGGCGGAGCTGATCGAGCGTCAATCCCTTGACGAGTTTGGGTTCACTAACCATTTCCAGGAAACGACTCATAGTTATTCTTCTGATAATTCGGACGGTGCGGGTTTCAATTTCAGTTCGCCGCCGGCAGTTTTTTCCAACTGCTGTATCTTCAGTTCGGCTTCGGCCAGCTTGGCGCGGCAGACCTGCGCGAGGCGGGTGCCTTCCTCGTAGCGTGCCAGCAGCGTTTCCAACGGCAAATCCTCGGACTCCATTGCTTCGACAATGGCTTCGAGCTTTTTTAAGGCTTCTTCAAATGGGACGTTGCCGTTCTTGGCCGCTTCGATGGGCCGGGCGGACTTCGACATGGGGGAAACTTAGGTGAAAGCAGGCGTTTAGTCTAGTTTTGAGTGGCGAGCCATTCGGACGGTCCCCGGTCGGCGGCGGTGAGAATGACGAATGACGAATGGACCGCGATGCCGCTCCCTCAGGCAATATCCTCCCCGCATCCGCATTCACTCTCCTCCTGATCACTGAAGCCGTGGCTGTCCCAACTGGGGTCGAGGCCGAGGTCTTTGAGCATCTGCAAATCTTTTTCCACCGGTTGATTGAGTGTGGTCAGGTAGTTGCCGACCATGAGCGCGCTTGCGCCGGCCATGAAAACCATGCTTTGCATGTCGCGCAAATTCACGGTGCGGCCGCCGGCCACCATGATTTCCTGGCGCGGCAAGATCATGCGAAAACACGCAATGGTTTTCAAAATCTCGAGTGGCGGCAGGGGCGTATTTTTTTCAAAGGGCGTGCCGGGAATGGGATTGAGGATATTGACGGGCACCACGTTCGCGCCGATTTCCTTGAGGGAAAAGGCGAGGTCGCAGCGGTCTTCCCGCGTTTCGCCCATGCCGATGATGCCGCCGGAACAAATTTTGATGCCGGCTTTTTTCAGGTAGCCGATGGTTTGGACGCGGTCATCGTAGGTGTGGGTGGTGCAGGTGTTCGGGAAAAAGCGGCGGGAACTTTCGAGGTTGTGGCCGTAACATTCCAGCCCGGCCTCTTTCAAACGGTCGGCCACGCGCTGGTTTTTGATGATGCCGAGCGAAGCGTCCGGGCGCGTTTTGCCGCTGTCTTTCAATTCGCGAATGCGGTCGCAGACTTCATCGAGCATCGGGCCTTCGTTCAGGCCTTTCCAGGCGGCGACCAGGCCGACGGCGGTCACGCTGTTGCGATTGGCTTCATCGGCGGCCTCGAAGACGGGTTCGGGATCGACGAATCCGTATTTGGGCGAGCCGGTCTGGTAAAAGGAGGATTGCGCGCAGAAGCTGCAATTCTCGGAGCACGCACCGGCTTTCGCGTTCACGATGGAGCACAGATGGATTTTGTTGCCCTTGAATTGTTCGCGAACGCGGTTGGCCCAGGAGAGCAAGTCGTAAATGTCGGCGGACGATTCGAGGTCGAAAAGAAATTGGGCCTCGTCGCGGCGGAGGTGTCCGCCGTCCAAAACGCGCCGGCCGAGTTCGGCGATGCGAACGTTATTTGTTGCGTCAACTACTGTGGCGATCATGGTTGACAGCATAGCGATGGATGAAAATTGCGCAAGAAGTCCCGGGCGCACTCCATCTAAGCCGAATCCATGTAATTGAATTTTGGGGGGCCGCGCTCGCCTCGGGCGCCGTTCGGCGCGCCGCGCGCCGAACGCGTGCGGCGTGGGAAGGCACTGAACGGTGGGATGATTTCATGCCTCAAGGTGAGCCGCGAGGGCGCGTCTCACTGCGCCCGAGGCGGGCGCGCTCCCCTTCCCTACTGGATCGTTCCAATGAGCGTATACACTGGATACCCCGTTTTTAATCGCGCCCGTGGGACCACTTTATGTGTCATTACAAATGACGTTGCATGCGCTACAAATTACGACCGCACCACTCGAACAAAACGGAATCAACCGCATGAAAATAAAACTCGCAATATCCATGTTCTCGTTCGCCAGTGCCGTGCTGTTTGCACCGCAATCACCGGCTAAAACCGTCACGATCGCGGCGTCCAGCCAGGACCAAACCTCTTATTTCCGGGCGCAGGTGAATTCGCTCGTCGACGGCGACTCGCTGGTGCTGGCGCCGGGCAATCATTACATCAGCGGCTACATCGATATCTGGTTCAACTCGGGATCGATCAGCGGCGCGGGCGGGGCGGTGGTCAGGAAAATTTCTGGAACGACTTCGGGCCTCACGGTGCATGGAAGCCATAATACTATTGATCAGATTGAAATTGACGGTGGCGGTTCGGGCACGCACGGCCCGTGCATGGCGGTCCTCAACGGGACGGGAAATCGGGTCACGAATTCCAAATTCCACAACAGCGGCGATGACACGGGGCTGTTGTTCGATCATACGAGCCTG
>DASXHY010000236.1:0-2622 GCA_036488095.1 Verrucomicrobiia bacterium
CCTGGTGGTGAATTCGCCCCTCACGTTTGGCGGTCCAGTGGACACTGTCACCAACGGTTACCACATCGACATTGGTCAGGACGGCACGGGCACTTACACGGACAACCACGACACTTCACTTCACATCGATGGCTTGATCGACGAGGTGATGCTGTGGAATCGCGTGGTTATCGCTCCGGAAGTCGGCTCGCTCTATCGCGCCGGCACCAACAACCTGACGCCGTTGATGCTCATCACGAATTCCACCTTCTCGCCCACCTCCGTCACCTTGAATTGGCACGGCGGGGTGCCGCCATTCACGGTGTTGTCCCGGACAAATCTGGGCAGCACGAATTGGACATCCTCCGGCTCAACCAGCGGCCAGAGCATTACCGTGACTCCCAGCGGCGGTTCGGGCTTCTATCGCATCCAGGGAAATAATCCCTAAATGAACCGTCCGGGCCCGCTCGCCTTGTGTTGTGCGGGCGGGCCCGGTTTTGCTTTCTATTCAATTGACCAACCCTTCCAATTTTGGCGCAACATCGCTTCCGGCGGCTTCCTCGGCGCCGACCGTGGCGAATGAAGTGTCGCAGGCGAAGAGCGCATTCTCACCGGCCCGCGCCGGGCTGCAGCTGGGCTGTGTCATCCTGGGCTATATCGGAGTTTATCTTTGCCGGAAAAATTTCTCCGTGGCCGTGCCACTGCTCCAAACCGCGTTTGGTGCGGACAAAGAGCATGTCGGAGCCATCGAAAGTTACGCCACCGTTTCTTACGCGATGGGGAAATTATTTTGGGGCCCGAACATCATCGACCGTTTCGGTGGCCGCCTTTGCTTTTTTTTGCTGCTGACGTGCGTGGCGATTTTTGGCGGATTGTCGGCGTTTGCCGTGACGCTGCCCATGGTTGGAGTTTTTTACATGGCAAACCGTTTCTTTGGCTCCGGCGGATGGGAAAGCATGGTCAAGCTGGTGCCGGATTGGTTCCCCCAGCGCCATATGGCCCTGGCCATGGCATTCCTCTCCTTGAGTTTCGTTTTTGGCGGAGTGTGTTCCTTGTTGCTCGCCGGCCAGATCGCGGCCGTTTCCGGCAACAATTGGCGGGCGGTGATGGGCGTTCCGTCTTTGGTTTTATTTCTTATTATTGGAATTTGCTGGGTGGTGCTGGCGAAGGAAAAGAAAATGCCCGGTGTTCCCGCCCAGTCCAAATCACAATGGAGTTTTGGCCATCTCCTGGAACTTTTCAAAATTCCGCAGTTCTGGGTCGTGTGCGGCCTTTCGTTCATCCTCACCATCACGCGCGAGACCTTCAATGTCTGGTCGGTGGACTTTTTCAAGACCGGCACCCACATGTCCACGCAAATGGCCGCGCTCTTATCCACGCCGTTCGACGCGATGGGCGCCGTCGGAATCCTGCTGCTGGGGTGGGTGCTGGATTTGCTCTCACCGCGCCGCAGAAACTGGCTGCTCTTCGTTATCCTGACCGCGGTTGCGCTCTTGATTTTTGTTTTACCAACGCTTGCCCACAAACAACTTTGGATGGCGGTGACTGTGGTCGGACTCATTGGTTTTCTTTCTTACGGCCCTTACAGTCTGCTCGCGGGAGTGTTGGCGCTGGAAATTCGGGGAAGGGATTTCGTTGCGACGGTTGCGGGACTGGTGGATGCGTCCGGCTATCTCGCGGGCATCGTATCCGGCTACTTTTTCGGGCGCGTCCTCGACTATGGCGGTTATTCCCTCGGCTTTCATGCCTTGAGCATTGTCACACTTTCGGCGGCGTTCCTGTGCCTCGGGCTTTACCGCGCCAAACCGGCTGCTATTGTCTCCCAAATCGCATGAACTCGTCCCCATCCCAGGACAAATTGCTTTTTACGCCCGGCCCGCTCACGACCAGCGCGACCGTCAAGCAGGCCATGCTGCACGATGCCGGCTCGTGGCATTTCGAGTTCAACGAAAAAATCCGCTGGATCCGGCAGGAATTGCTTTCCATTGCGAATTTATCCCAGGCAGATGGCTGGGAGGCGGTGCTGTTGCAGGGCAGCGGCACCAACGGCGTGGAAGCGGTGTTTGCCACGTGCGTTCCGCCTTCCGCAAAAGTTTGCGTGCTGACCAATGGCGCTTATGGCGACCGGATGATACGCATGCTTCAACTGCTGCAAATTCCCCATGCCGTCCTGCGCTCGCCGGAAAATGCCCTTCCGGATTTGATCGCGTTGGATCGGCTGTTGGAAGACGATTTCGCCATCACCCACGTAGCAGCCGTGCATTGCGAAACCACGACCGGGATTCTGAATCCCATTACGGAAATTGGAAAAATCAGCCGCCGCCACTGCTGCGTTTTCGTGGTTGACGCCATGAGCAGTTTCGGCGCAATCCCAATCGATTTCGCTGATGCCGGAATTGATTTCCTTATTTCTTCCGCCAACAAATGCCTTGAAGGCGTGCCGGGCTTTTGCTTCGTGCTGGCCCGCCGCGAGGCGCTGCTGGCAAATGAGGAACATGCGCGCTCGTTGAGCCTTAATCTCGCGGATCAACTGCGCAGTTTCGAGAAGAACGGCCAGTTTCGTTTCACGCCGCCTACGCACTCGCTGCTGGCGTTTGAGCAGGCATTGAAGGAGTTCGCGCAGGAGGGAGGCGTTGCCGGCCG
>DASXHY010000343.1:0-4258 GCA_036488095.1 Verrucomicrobiia bacterium
TGGGAGCGCCGCCGTCCCGGCGGCAAGTTGACATGAAAGACGATTCTCATCAAACGCCCCCCTCGCGCTCCGCTGAGAACGCCCCCGACCAGTGGACTCAAAAATTCCTCACCCACCTCGCCACCGACCGCGGCGCTTCCATTTACACCCAACGCAACTACCGCGACGCCTTGCTCGAATTCTCCCGCTGGCACAATGCTGAGCGCAAACACGCCCCCGCGTGGGACACCCTCCAGCGCGATGACTTCCGCGCCTACCTCCGTTTCCTCGGTCGCAACAACCTGGGCCGCGCCGCCATTCGGCTTCGATTTTCCGCACTGCGCAGCTTTTACAAATTCCTCATCCGGCACGGCGCACTCTCCGTTTCGCCCATCAAAAACATTGCGCTGCCCAAACTCGAAAAACGCCTCCCCAAATATCTCACCGCGCACCAAATCACCGATTTGCTCCTCGCCCCCATGAAACCGCTTGAGGAAAAAAAAGAAAAGGGCAGGGGCCGGCCCGTCACCGCCGTCATTTGTTTCCGCGACGTCGCCGTGCTCGAGACCATTTACTCCTGCGGCCTGCGCGTCAGCGAACTCTGCGGCTTGCGCGCCGAAGACATCGATTGGAACGAACAACTCGTGCGCGTGCGCGGCAAGGGCAAAAAAGAACGCTTGGTGCCCATCGGCGAGCCCGCCTTGAACGCCATTCGCAACTACTGGAGCCTCCTCGAACGACAACCCTCCGGCCAATCCCCCGTTTTCCTTTCCGAAAAAAAGAAACCCACGCCCATCGCGCCGTATGTCCTGCAAGTGCGCCTGAAAAAACATCTGGCCACCGCCGGCCTGGATCCGTCCCTCACCCCGCACAAATTGCGGCACAGCTACGCCACGCACCTGCTCGATGCCGGCGCCGACCTGCGCAGCGTCCAGGAACTCCTCGGCCACGCCCATCTCGTGACCACCCAGGTTTACACGCACCTCACCACCGAGCGCCTGAAAAAAGCCTACGACGCCGCGCATCCAAGGGCGTGAGGTAGGGCGGACCTGCCGGTCCGTCCTGACTTGGGGACGGTGGGGCGAGCGCGAGCCGGGCCGGAGTGGTGGGGCGAGCGTCCCCGCGAGCCGGCCTTTGCGCCCCGTCAGGGACAGCACGAAAATAACCCAGCGATTTATCGCTGGGACTCAGAGCCTATAACGAAATGAGGAATGGGCGCGTTGCCGGAGATTTGGGGCTGCTGCAAGGCGCGAGGAGGGAGAATATTCTTTATGGATCTTCGACCGACGAGCAACGCAGCAGCAGCGCCAAAGATCGGCAACCCAGAGGGCTGTTTTCTGGCGGGCATCTGGCTGCGTTGCTCCTCAGTCACAGAGCCGTTTTGGCTATGCTCCTTCGTCGCGCCTTGCCAGCCGCCCGCCAGAAAACAGCGCGCCCATTCCTCATTTTGTTATAGGCTCTTAATCCAAAAAACCATCCAAGTCCCGTCCGGGACGAAAGAATCGCTCTCCTAAACTCTCAACTTCAAAAAACGGGGCCAATTGACGCCGCACAGGATTATGAGAAAGTGATTTCGTAAGTAGCGCAGGCTGGCAGCCTGCTGTTTCGCCGACTGGCAGTCGGCGCGGCGCGACCCGTCCCGGCATTGTGCGAGCGAGAAAACGTTGAAGACGCCCGCACCTTGGTCGTCAAAAATTCCGGACTTGCCACCCGAGGCAAAGCCGGATTCAATAAGCGGCTCTGGCTGGCAGGATAGCTCAGTTGGTAGAGCAGAGGACTGAAAATCCTTGTGTCCCCGGTTCAATTCCGGGTCCTGCCACCACCGTTTTAAAACGCGCAAATAGGCTCAGGCGATTTGCGCGTTTCTCGTTTTATGTTTCGTCGGCGTCAACCACCGGCGACGTGGGAGGCTTCCGCAGCCTCTCCCACGCCACCCGGATGGCAGTCCCGGTTCCTACTGCGGCGTCAGTATGAAATCGTCCGAAGTTATTGTGTATGCGGACGACGACGAATTTTTGCCCGTCACAGTCAGTCGAATCGTGTGACTGCCCGAACCCAGCGTTGCATTCCCGAAATCGTGCGTCGGATAACCGCTGCCCGAGGAATACTCGTCAAAATTGCTTCCCACTGTCACCCCATCGATGCTCAGGCTCAAAGTCCCGCGCGCAGTGTAGGTCTTGCAGCCCATCTTCACATCATAGCTCCCCGCGTTCGCGCCGGGCAGCGTGAACTGTATCCAATCCCCGGCTCCCGTTGCGTTGAAGAAAATATATTTCCCACCGCTCGCGTTCGCGTCGGTATTGGTGCCCGCCGCGCCGGCAAGGCTCGAAGTGAACGCCAGGCTCTCGCTTTCCGCGAATACATAGGACGGCACAGTCACATTATCAAACGTGGATGAGTTCAACGCCGTATTGTCGTGCGAACAAACCGCCAGGCCCGCGCTCACGCTGCTCGCCATCGTGATATTGGTCGAAGCCAACAGCGTCCAGGAAGTTCCGTTGGCCGAATAATAACCCTTGAACGAAGAGCCGCTCCGGATTGCTTTGACCCAATACGGCGCAGTCACTCCCGCGAATCTCCCCAGATCAACCGCGCTCGCTCCCGTCCCCGTGCGGCACTGCACGCTCACACCGTTGCTCGTGGTTACATAAACGCCAAAATAACTCGCGTTCGCCGCGTTCGATTCACGGACCATCACGCCCGACTTCGCCCACGCATTGGCGGCATTGAGACTGGCGACGCGCGCCACCACCGAGAAATTCGTCCCCGCCGAACTCGATGCGTAATTGAATTGATCCGACGTTCCCCAAATATCCGCCCCGCTGCCGTTGATGGTGAACACACCGCTGGCGTAACTCGCGCTGCCCGCCACACCCGGACCGCCAATATCCGCGTCCGTCCAGCCGGCTGGCAACGAGCTGGTGGAACTGACGGTCAATCCGACGTTCGCGGAGTGGGACAAATTTCCGCTCGTGCCGGTGATGGTCAGCGTGTTGCTCCCCGCAGGGGTCGATGTCGACGTCGTCACCGTCATCGTGGATGAACCCGGCGCGCCCGTGGAGGCCGGGTTGAAACTCGCGCTCGCGCCCGCCGGCAGGCCGCCGGCCGTGAACGAAATCGTGCCGCCGAACGCATTATCACTCCCCACGTTGACCGTGTAATTCGCGGCATTGCCCGCCGTGACCGTTTGCGAAGACGGCGTCGCAGAAATTGTAAAATCCGACGTCACCAGCACGACCGTATTCGATTGCGTGATGCCCCCGCTCGTGCCCTTGATGGTCAGCGTGTAACTATTCGCCGGCGTCGTGTTCAACAGCGTCACCGTCATGGTCGAAGAACCGGCTCCCGTCACCGACGTGGGATTGAACGCCGCCGTTGCGCCGCTGGGCAAACCGCTCGCG
This sequence comes from Verrucomicrobiia bacterium, assembly GCA_036488095.1. Taxonomy (GTDB): domain Bacteria; phylum Verrucomicrobiota; class Verrucomicrobiia; order Limisphaerales; family DASXHY01; genus DASXHY01. The sequence continues at coordinate 3,381 of DASXHY010000343.1, forward strand.
CTCCACGTCACCGTTCCGTTAAAGCCATTCGCGCTGCCAACTGTCGCAGTATAACTGGCCGTTCCGCCGGAGGGCGCGCTCTGCGAAGCCGGACTGCCGCTGACCGTGAATGACGACACGTTCAACGTGACCGTTTGCGTGTGCGTGATATCGCTGCTATCGCTGGTCGCGCCGGTGATGATCAACGGATAGCTGCCGGCGGGAGTCGAACCCGAAGTCGTCACCGTGAGCGTGGAAGAACCGCTGCCAGTCACCGATGTCGGGCTGAAAATTCCGGTTGCGCCCGAGGGCAGGCCGCTCACGCTGAAATAAACCTTGTTGTTCACCGTGTTCGTGAATGTGGCGGTCACCGTGTAACTCGTATTTCCGCCGGCCAGCACCGTTTGCGACGACGGCGTCGCCGAAAGAGTGAAGTCCTGCGTCACCTCATTGCCGCCGGAGAACTGCTTCACGTTTTTGAACTGGATTTTGGCATTGACCGTGTGCGTGCCGTAGCATCCGTACTTCGTGTAAAAAGTGCCTCCCGGATTTGCGCCTTGCCAGACCAGCGCGCCGTTCACATACAAATACGTGTTGCCGTTGTTCAGGTCGTTGATGCTGTTGAGACGGAACCAGGTCCCGTAAAGATTCGTGGCCAGGTTGCTCGCGCCGCCGCCGGAGTGAAGCGCCACCTTCAAGCTGCCGTTATTGTTCGTCTCCTCCCGCAGCAGCAGGAACGGCGCGGTCGAGCCGTTGAAAATCTGATGAATGCATTCGTCAGCGGAAGGCGTCGAAATCAACACATCCGCCTGGAACTGCCGCGAGCCGCTGGAATAATCGTCATTGGGCCGGATTTCAGCCCGATTCGAGCGGGGATCCAATAACTGGAAAGTTTCCAC
>DASXHY010000375.1:0-3675 GCA_036488095.1 Verrucomicrobiia bacterium
GCCTGGCCGGACAGTGGCACACGCGAACCAAAACCCGCCATGTGGCCAAGTTGAACCAGACCAGTCCCGCTCCTTTTGTGGCGGCACATCCGGACGACGCCCGCCGGCTCGAACTGGCGGAGGGCGATGCCGTGCAACTGACCTCCCGGCGCGGTTCCGCGCGGACCACCCTGAAATTGGACCCCGGCCTGCTTCGCGGGACTTTATTTATGCCGTTTCATTGGGGGCAATCTCATGACGAAAACGGCTGCGTGAACGCTGTCGTTCAGGATAAAACCGATCCGATTTCGCGTGAGCCGGAGCTGAAATTCAGCGCTGTGCGTTTGGAAAAAATCAACGGTGTGGCGCCGAATCAAAAGAGCTCATCATGAAACTGTGCCAGTGCGCGACGATGGTGCGGCAACTCTACATTTCGGCGGGTCATAATTTTTTCGGACGTCATGGCAAACGGGAGGGCGAAAATTCCACAATGGCCGTTTCAGAAATCGAGTGCGTTGCCGGCCGGGGAATTCGCGGCGATCGTTTTTTTGATTTCAAAGAAAATTACAACGGCCAGATCACGTTTTTTGCGATGGAGACTTACGAGTCGCTTTGCGAGGCGCTGGCGGTGTGGAATAAATCGCCTTCCGTCTTCCGTCGAAACGTGGTAACCGCAGGCGTGGATTTGAACACGTTCATCGGCGAGGAATTTGAAATTCAGAACGTGCGCTTTCGCGGCGTCGAGGAATGCAAGCCGTGCTATTGGATGGACCAGGCCTTTGGGCGCGGCGCGGAAAATTGCCTTCGCGGGCGCGGCGGATTGCGCGCGATTATTTTAACCGATGGCAAACTGCGGGTTGACGGCTCGGACTCGATCTGCGTCCCATGACATTAACGGCTGTCCTGCTGGTTGGCGGCTTATCTCGGAGGATGGGTGCGGACAAAGCGACGCTCGTCACCGAGGGGAAGCCGCTTTGGGCGAGACAAATCGCGCTGCTGGGCGAACTGAAACCCGCGGCGATTTGGATTTCAGCGCGTGAACGGCCCGCGTGGTGCCCCTCGAAAATCGAAACCGTAGCGGACGCCTCCCCCTCGCGTGGGCCGTTGAGCGGGCTGAGCGCTTCATTGGATCGCCTGCAAACCTCGCACTTGCTGGCGCTCGCAATTGATCTGCCGCGAATGACGACGGAAAAATTGCGCAAGCTCTGGACGCTCGCCCGACCCGGCAGCGGCGTGATTCCCGTGAATGGTGAAAATTTCGAGCCGCTCTGCGCGATCTACCCGGCGGAAGCCGCCGCGGAGGCGAGAACGGCGCTGGCGGGCGGCGAATTATCGCTGCAACGGCTCGCGCGAATTTTGGTCCGCGAGAATCGCGCCGTGGAATATCCACTTTCCCAATCGGAAAAGGAATTTTTCCACAACGCAAATACCCCCGCCGATCTGCCATGAATCGCCGGTAAGCAGCCCGTTAAAAAAGTAGTAGCCGACGTGAGTCGGCTCCAACCTTAATAATATCTGGAGACAGAATTGAGCCGAGTCACGTCGGCTGCTACGGAACAAGTGATTTTTTAACGGGCTGGTAGCAGTGCGCTCCATTGAACACTGCCTTTTGGTCATCGTGTTCAAAAGGCGACAGTGAAATTTCCACTCTCGCGCCGTCCGCCAAAAATCCCGTTAAAATTCGGCGAGCCATTTATTCATCGGGGCTGTTTCATCGTGCGCCTTAAACACCACTCTTTGCGGGCATCCATGGGCCTATGAATTGAATTCATCATTTGGATGCGTATTTCGCGAGCCATTCATCCTGACGAACGCCGCGCGTGGCACGGCTATCGCTAATTTAGGTGACAACCGAACGAATTGAAATCTATGGACTACATCAAACCGGTCGAAGTCGTAAAAAATATGCTGGCTGCCGGCAGCGCAAAAGTCGACCTGACGGTCAAGGATTTGCTGATTCGCGGTTTTCTTTCCGGCGCGCTGCTGGGTATTGCCACCAGCCTGGCGCTGACCGCCACCATTCAGACCGGCGCGCCGATTGTTGGCGCGCTTTTGTTCCCGGTTGGGTTCGTGATGATAATTTTGTTAGGGTTGGAACTTGTGACCGGCAGTTTTGCCGTTGTCACGCTCGCCGGCGTGGACAAGCGGCGTTCGGTGTCGCAGGTTTTCAGCAATCTCACCTGGGTTTTTGTCGGCAATCTTATCGGGAGCGTTGCTTATGGTTTTCTGCTCTACATAGCCCTCACAAGCATGGGAACCGAAGCTCCGGCCGGTGTCGCGGCAAAAATTGTCAGTCTCGCGGAAGCCAAAACCATCGGTTATTCCGCTCATGGATTTGCCGGGATGACCACGGTTTTCGTCAAAGCCATTCTTTGCAATTGGATGGTTTGTCTCGGAGTGGTGATGGCCATGACTTCGCATTCCACGGTCGGCAAAATCGCCGCCGCCTGGCTGCCGATCCTGACTTTTTTCGCGCAGGGCTTCGAACATTCCGTGGTCAATATGTTCATCATTCCCACCGGAATGATGATGGGCGCCAAGGTGAGCCTGTCCGACTGGTGGTTGTGGAATCAGCTTCCGGTCACGCTCGGCAACCTGGTCGGCGGGATGGTTTTCACGGGGTTGCTGCTTTACTGGACGTATCGCCCGGCTAAAGAGCCGGCCATCGCGGCAGCGGCCGGCGTCATCGAGCCGGTCGAAGCATGAGCACGGTATCTGACGCCATGACTGTCGCGCCGTCTACCGTTGAACCATCCGATGCGTTCACCTCGGAGCAGAAGGAATATCTCGCCGGTTTTCTCGCGGCGCTCGCGCAACGAAATTTAACTCCGTACGTCGGCACGACGGGAGAGGGAAAAATTACGGCTGACCCCGGACTCGGCGGAGAAAATCTGGCGGAAAAAAAAGAGGAAATGATTTTCGGCACGCCCCTGGGCGAGGCGACCAAGCAGGAGCGATGGAAACACGAGGAACATCCGCTCGACGGCTGGGACCGTATTCTGGTCCACGCGGAAGCGGACAAGTTTCCCGATGAGGAAAACACCTATCGCTTTCGCAATTTCGGATTGTTTTATGTGGCGCCGGCCCAGAACAGTTTCATGTTGCGCTGCCGGATTCCGGCGGGCGAATTGACCGCGGCGCAACTCAAAGGATTGGCGGATATCGCCGATCAATTTGGCAATGGCAAGGCCGCCATCACGACACGCTCCAATATTCAAATTCGCGAAATTGCTTCGCGCAATCTCGTCAACGTGCTCACGCGGCTTCAATCTCTCGGCCTCACGGCGCGCGGCAGCGGAGTGGATAACGTCCGCAACATCACCGCATCGCCCACCGCCGGATTCGATCCGCAGGAGTTGATCGATACCCGCGCCTTTGCTCACGCGCTGCATCATTACATCCTCAACCACCGCGATCTTTACGGGCTGCCGCGAAAATTCAACGTCGCGTTCGAAGGCGGCGGGTCGGTGGACACCGTGGCGGACACGAACGATCTCGGTTTCATGGCGGTTACTGTTCCCGCGGCTGGGAATACTCATCATCGCCAGGGCACATCGCTCAGGGACGGTTCCTCGGTGCTCGTTGAACCGGGAGTTTACTTTCGCCTGGAACTCGCCGGTATCACGGGCCACAAACAAATGGCCACCGACGCAGGCATCCTCGTAAAGCCATCGGAAGTGGTGGGCGTGGCCGTCG
>DASXHY010000423.1:0-3909 GCA_036488095.1 Verrucomicrobiia bacterium
CACTATTGAATTGCTGCCAGGATCGATGAAAGTGGCGGATATGGTGGCGGATAATCCGGGCGATTGGCTGTTTCATTGTCACGTGGCCGAACACATGGCGAATGGGATGTTCGCGCGGGTGACTGTTTTTCCGAAGAACAAACCTGGCGCGAATCTTTCGCCCGCGAAAGCGTTTCTCGGTGTCTCGCCGCTGAATTCCGACAAGTCCAAATAACGGCGCTGTGCAGCGATCGCTTGCGAGCGTGGGGAGATATTAAACCGTGGGATGATTTCATGCCTCACGGTGAGCCGCGAGGCGCGTCTCACTGCGCCCGAGGCGGGCGCGCTCCCATTTCCAATTGCGCCGTTCCTGCTTATCAGTGGGTCATCACGTAGAACACGATGTTCATGAACATTGGATAAGCCATCGGCTCGGAGATTGTATCGAAATAACTGTGGTCGTCGGTTTCATGCTCCCAACCATCGCCAAAATGGTTGTTGTGACAAATGAGCACCATCATGCGTTGTTTGTCGTCATAGATGCCGTAATAATGGGGCTCGTGGCCTCTTTCCGCGTAGGACGGCCCCGGATCGTAGAAGGTGCGATAGGCCAGAAACGCGCCGACGCTGGGTATCTGCGGGAGTTTCTTCAAATCAAATACGTTGTGAAATATGGGATTGTCCAGGGTCAACTCGACCGGCTCGCGATTCGGGAACACGCGCTTTATCTGGTCGTAGAAATGATGCCATTGTTCGTCGCCCCAAAAATCATCGGCCATCAGGAAACCGCCGCTGGTCAGATATCGCCTGAGCGCGGCAGCTTCATCATCGCTCAAATCCAATCGGCCGGCGGCGGCGACGTAAACGAAGGGATATTTTTCGAGGTCCTTCGGGGTGATGTCGATGTAGTTCAAGCCCGGGCGCACTTTGAGGCTCGTCAGTTGGTATAAGCGGTAAGTCAAAGTCAGGTCCGCTTCGGGAGTGTCATCATCCCACAATCGGCCACGGCCCAGTCCGTAACCTGTGTCGGCATCAAACTGCAGCCGCGCGAAGGTGAAAGTGTCCTCGCGAAATCCCGGCTTCAAGGCGTTGGCCATTTCCTCCTGTTCTTTGATCTCCTCCGGGTTGCGAATTTCGAGACCTCCGCGGTATCGTCCGCCGCCCCAGAACTGCCCATGGGCCGGCAACAGTACTATTCCAGAAAGGAGGAGCACTGCGAATTTGCGTGGGATCACGAGGGCAAATTAGAACCGGATGCAGGCGAATGCAAGCGGCTTGCTGCGGCAGAAAGAGGACTACGTTCGGGAATCGTGGAGAAATGGCGACCCTATCGGGAATCGAACCCGAGCTACCTCCGTGAAAGGGAGGTGTCCTAACCGCTAGACCATAGGGTCACTCGAAAGTGAGCGCAAAATATAGTAGCACGAAAAGCAAAGTCACGCAGTTTTTCGGAAATTCATGCAGGGCGGGCCTCGCCCGTGCGAATCGAATCACACGGACGCGACGCTCGCGCCACAGGCAAAGCTAATTCGTCATATCTCGAATCAGCGAATCCGTTCGCACTTCAAATTGCCGCTGTCATCGGGAACAAGCCGAAAATTCCGCCACGCCATTTGCGTTTCCAGCGCATAAACAATTTGAGCTTTTGAAAGGGGCGTGGTTTGAACAAACGTTAACGTCGGAGTTCCGGGTACATCATCGGGATTAACGATTCTTTTTCCGACGAAATCGGAATAGGTCTGGAGCACGAGTTGCACAGGGGCCGTTCTGAAGTTAACTGACAACGCCTGGAGCGGAGCGTTGGTTGCGGCGATGGTGTCCGCGCGTGGCGTGACGGTGTTGGTGACCGCAAAAGGGACGATCATCACGAATTTGTCGCCGTCGAGAATCGTCGCGATGCCCTGCTTGCTGAACATTTTCTCGAAGGCAGCCGCGGCCTCAGCTTTGTTCTGCAGATTGCACTTCATGGAAACAGCACGGTCTTCCAATTGCGGATGCTGCAAAACGGTGCGGGATTTGAAGTCAGCATACAAAGAGATCGCGACATCCAGGTCAACCGAGTCCAAATCGATGCACGGTGGTGTCGGGTGTTCGCCCTGGTCCTTCAACGCGAGTGAGTATGGTTTTCCCGCGACTAGCGCGTTAACGACACCACTGGCTGAATCAATCTTCACAATTTTGACCTTGCCCTGCACCTGACCTTCCCCCAACCAAGTATTCCCCCGGAAGCCGGCGGCAGCATGTTTCGAGTCGATAATCGCGAGCTTCATTCCCGCCGCGTCAACAAGCCCCGCCAGCCTCACCGGCTGCTCATTGGTTTGAGCGACCAAGGCAGGGGTTGATTGGAGCAATAAAAAAAGACAGACGATGCGTTTCATAGATTTTTGACTAAAGATTGATTTTTACGAAGCTCCCTCCGCTTTGCTGACGACTTCCCCTTTATGCAATCGCGTTTTGAGGCGTTGGCCGGGCTTCACTTCTTTGGCCTGGCGCAGAACTTTTCCGGTGTCCGCATCGGTGGTGATGGAATAACCGCGGGCGAGCACTTGCTCGGGACTGAGTAAACGCAGGCGGGCCTCCAGTGCGTCGGTCCGATTGCGATGTTCGCGCAGGCGATGCTTCATTTGCTCGTCCAGGCGCGCGCGCTCCTGCTCGAACAATTCGCGGCGTTGTTTGAGCAACTGCGCAGGGCGGACGCGAGAAAGGCGTTCGGACAGATTTTGAAACGCGGCGCGTTGCTGCCGCGTGCCCTGGCTTGCACAGCGAAGAAGGCTGCAGTGCAAATCGTCCAGGCGCTGGAGCCAGTCGTTGAAGCGCCGCCGCGGATGCATGCGGGCGAGGCGATGGCTGAGTTGTTCGAGTTCGTCCGCTTTGCCCTCGAGTTGCTGGCTGGTCAATTGGCGGATGCGATTGGCGGCATCGCCCACAAATTCGCAACTGGAGAAGACGCCTTCGGTGATGATTTCCGCCGCGGCGCTCGGAGTGGCCGCGCGGAGGTCGGCGACGAAATCACTGATGGTGAAATCGATTTCATGGCCGATGGCGGAAACAACCGGCAGCGTGGATTCAAAAACGGCGCGCGCGACGATTTCTTCGTTGAAGGCCCAGAGATCTTCCAGGCTACCGCCGCCGCGGGTGAGGAGGATCAAGTCGAGGGTCGAGCCGCCTCCGCTACACTTCGGCGCGCCAAGGGGTCGAGGGTCGAGGGTCGAGTTGAATTGGTTCAGCAATCGGATGGCGGCGGCGATTTCGCGGGCGGCACCGTCGCCTTGCACACGGCAGGGTGCGAGGATGATTTCGAGGCTGGGATTGCGGCGGCGGATGACGTGGAGAACGTCGCGAATTGCCGCGCCGGTGGGCGATGTGACGATGCCGATGGCCTGCGGATAGCGCGGCAGCGGGCGTTTTCGTTCGAGCGCGAACAAGCCTTCGGCGGCGAGCTTTTGCTTCAGCTTTTCAAATGCAATTTGCAGCGCGCCCGTGCCTTGCAATTCGAGATCGCGCACGATGAGTTGATATTGGCCGCGCGCTTCATAGACGGTGACGTCGCCCTGGAGGAGAAGTTTTTGGCCGTCCTGCAGCAATTCGCGGTGCGCGACCGGTTCGTTGCGGAAGAGCACGCAACTCAATTGCGAGCCGGCGTCCTTAAGCGTGAAATACATGTGGCCGGAACTTTGCACGCGCAGATTGGTGACTTCGCCGGTGACCCAAACGGTCCCAACGTGCTGTTCGATCAACCGGCGAACGTGGGCGGTCAATTCCGAAACGGACAAAATTTTGCGGGCGGGTTGCGCGGGGGCGGATTCCTCGGCGGGACGGCTGAAGCCGGAGGATTGTTCACGCGGAAATAACTCACCGCCGAAGTCCCATTGAGATTTCGATTGTTTGGGCATCGTTAGAGCATTTTCAGAAAAACTATAGCCACGCGGA
>DASXHY010000449.1:0-3640 GCA_036488095.1 Verrucomicrobiia bacterium
CGGGCGCGCTCCCCCATCCGAACTGCATCGTCTCGGCTAAGAGCGTGTCTGAAAATTCCTTTTCATCGTAGCTGTGACGTGAGGCGGCTCAAATTTCATCTTGAAGCCGCTAAATCGGCGGGTAGTCAGAGCCGGCTCACGCCGGCTACTACGATTCTTCAGATAGTCGGTAAGGCGCCTCGCGTTTTTTGCCAGGTGCCGCCAGTAAAATGGAGACAGGCAGGATGCCTATCCTACGATACATATTCACTTGGCTAATCGCCTGCCCGCGAATAAATTCGCCTCGTGTGCGCCAGCCACCAAACGGGAACGAGCTGAGGACTTTTCGTTATGAAAGAATACCAACCTGCTGACATCCGCAACTTCGCCATCGTCGGCCATGCCTCCTCCGGAAAAACCATGCTGAGCGAAGCCATGCTCGCGTGCGCCGGCGTCATCAATCGCATGGGGAGCATCGCGGCGGGGTCCACGGTCTCGGATTATCACGAGAGCGAAAAGCAGCGGCAGATTTCCGTTTCGGCGACGCTCATGCATTTGGAATGGCTCGGGAAGAAATTCAATATTCTCGACTGCCCCGGCTACGCGGATTTCATCAGTGAAGGTTTGGGCGCGTTGCGGGTCGGGGATTTTGCGCTCATCGCCGTCCATGCGAGCCACGGTGTCAGCATCGGCACAGACGCGGCATGGAAATATGCGACCGAGGATGATATTCCAAAAATGATTGTCATCAATGCCTTCGACAAGGAGGACACGGATTTTGAAAGTGTGATGACGCAGTTGCGCGAGCATTTTGGCGCGCGGGTATTTCCCGTCAGTTTGCCGATCAATCCGGGACCCGGTTTCAACCAATTGCTGGACACGATCCGCAGCGAAGTCATCACGTACGCAGGCGACCTGAGCGGCAAATATACCGAGGCGCCGGCTTCGGGTGAATGGGCGGAGCGCGTGACGGCGTTGCACAAGGAATTGATTGAGTATATCGCCGAGGCGGATGATTCGTTGATGGAAAAATGGATGGATAAAGGGACCTTGAGCGAGGAGGAATTGCGCGCGGGGCTGCACGCGGCGGTGCAGAAGCAATCCTTCGTGCCGGTGTTTTGCGTGTCGGCGGAGAATAATGTGGGTGTGGCGCGCATGATGGATTTCATCGCCAAATACGGCTCCTCGCCGGTGGACCGCCAGAAAGTCACGGCGCACGACGCGAACGGCAAGGAGGTGGACGTGGCGCTCAACGATGCCGAGCCGGTTTGTTATATTTTCAAAACGATGAGCGAGGCGCAGTTCGGGGAGTTGTCGTTTTTTCGGATTTATTCGGGCCACGTGAAGTTTGGTTCCGAATTGCACAACACAGAACGGCGCACGACGGAAAAGATCGGGCAGATTTACATTCTCAACGGCAAGAACCGCGAGACGGTGCCGACTCTGGGGCCGGGCGACATCGGCGCGGTGGTGAAATTAAAGGACACGCACACCGGCAACACGCTGTGCGGCGCGAAGAAGCAGGTATCGCTGCCGAAGGTGGTTTACCCCAAACCGAATATTCACGCGGCGTTGAAAAGCACGAGCAAGGGTGAGGAGGACAAAATTGCGTCCGGCCTGGCGGCGTTGCACCACGAAGATCCGACGTTTTTGCATCATGTGGATGGGGAATTGCACCAAACCGTTTTGTCCGCGCAGGGTGAGCTGCACCTGGAGGTGATCGCCGAGCGATTGCGCCGGCGCTACGGCGTGCATGTCGAGTTGCACGAGCCGCGCGTGCGCTATCGCGAGACCATCAAGGGGCGCGGGGAATCCAAGTATCGCCACAAAAAACAGACCGGCGGCGCGGGGCAATTCGCCGAGGTGTGGATGCGCATCGAGCCGAAGCCGCGCGATACGGGCGTGGACTTTACCCAATCGCTCGTGGGCCAGAATGTGGACCGCGTGTTTGTGCCTTCGGTGGAGAAGGGCGTCAACAAGGCGTGCGAGGAGGGGATCATCGCCGGTTATCGCGTGGTGGATGTGAAGATCGATTTTTACGACGGCAAAATGCATCCGGTGGATTCGAAAGACATCGCGTTTCAAATCGCGGGATATTTTGCGTTCAAGGAAGCGTTCGCGGCGGCGCGCCCGTGCATGTTGGAGCCGATTTACACGGTGGAAATCCGGGTGCCGGAGGATTTCATGGGCAAAGTGATGGGCGACCTTTCCAGCCGGCGCGGAAAAATCCAGGGCATGGACGCGGACGGCGCGTTCCAGGTCATCAAAGCGCACGTGCCGGTGAAGGAGCTTTACCGGTATTCGAGCACGTTGCGGTCGCTGACCGGCGGTCGGGGAGTGCATACCGAGGAATTCAGTCATTACGAGGAAATGCCGCGCGAGGCGGAGCAGCGGGTGGTGGAGGAGGGGAAGAAATTGAGGCAAAATCACGAGGGATGAAATGGCGCACTATGAAACCAGCTGTGTACCTGATTTCGGTTTTATGTGTCTTGTGCTTTGCTGGCTGTGCGGACACCCAGCAAACGCTTGATATCAACCCACTGGATAAAGATGGAGCTATTGCGCTTGCATCCGGTTTACATTATGGGATGTCAGAAGAGAGTGCCGTTGCCTTTCTGAAGCGGAAAGGTATCACAAAAATGACGAGTGGTGGGGACAGTTTTAGTTGGAATGATTGTTTTTCTCTGTCGAACCGTTGCAGTCTTTGTTTGACCATCGCGCCGAAACAATTTTCACCTGATGGAGCTTGGGTCAACGGCTTGGTGCGCAAGGTTTCCATTTATCACTGGGACGGTAATAGTGAACCAATTGCTCTGACTAATGTGCCCTAAAAGTTCTTAGCCGCAGGTCACCCCCGAGCACTACAACATTATGAACCTCCCCTTTAAAAGGCGGTCCGCGAAAATGAATCATGCTCGATTTTCACCGTTTCCAAGTCCAGCGTTCGATGTCGGCCGCTGCCCGACAACTTATTCCAGGCCTGATTTTCGGGATTGCGGTGGCCCAAGACGGATTGATTCGGTTTTATACGGGAATAATGATGAAAAACCCCATTGCCGCCTTGAAAATCAGGCGTTTCGGAAGTATCGTACCGGTGTTGACCAAAGTTCCGAATACGAAACCAGTTTGGGACGTCAAACCTATATGAAAAGTCGCACTCTTTCTTTCCTGGCCGCCGGTGTCCTCGCCAGTACGGGCTTTATGGCCCAGGCCGTCGATACGGCAACCACTCAAGTGACCACAACTACTACCACTGTGCCCAGCAGCGCTGCACCGCAGTTCTCTGGCCGGATCAACGATGTTGTCGCCCTCAGCCAGTCGGGCGTCGATCAGTCGGTCGTATTGTCCTATATCAAAACTTCGCCCGGGCCATTTCAGCCGAGCGCGGAAGAAATCATAAAGCTCCGTGATGCAGGGATCTCCTCCGATGTGATTTCGGCGATGATGCAACGCGGGGCGGAATTGCGTGATCAAGCCCAGGCGGTTGCCGTGGCGACACCTCCTCCGGCGCAAGGTTATCCGCAATACGATCAATCTTCCACGTATGCGCAACAGGCGCCGGGAACGGTCGTGACGCCGCCCGCGACTTACGTTGATCCGACATATGATCCTTATTACACGCCGCCGGCTTCCACGGTGACCTATATTGGCGGCAGCTATG
>DASXHY010000478.1:0-7221 GCA_036488095.1 Verrucomicrobiia bacterium
GCCGCATTACATGGCCCCGGAACAAGTCGAAACGCCACAGGAGGTGGACCACCGGGCGGACATCTATTCGCTCGGTGTCGTTTTTTATGAAATGCTGACGGGCGAATTGCCGCTCGGGAAATTCGATCCGCCATCGCACAAGGTGCAAATCGACGTGCGCCTGGATGACGTGGTGATGCGCTCGTTGTCGAAAAATCCCGAGCGGCGCTATCAACATGTCAGCGAGGTGCGGACCGAAGTGGAGACGATCGCGCAAAATCCCTCATCGCCGGGCGCCCAGGCAAGCGCTTCCGCATTCGCGGAACAAGCGGCGGCGCGAGATTACCAATTGAACATCGGCCATTGCCTGCGACGCGGATGGAATTTAGTGAAGCAAAATTTCTGGCCCCTGTTCGGCGTCAACGCGCTGGTGGTGATCCTGCTGGCTTTCATGGGGTCGTTTTCACTCACGTTGTCATCGAGCTGGCCGGGAGCGCACTTTGGTTCGATTTTGTCGCTGCTCCTGAGCGGACCAATGTTGGGGGGATTGTATCTGTATTTTCTCAAGTTGATGCGCGGAGAGCGCCCGACCTTGGAAACCGTCTTTTCGGGCTTTAGCACATGCTTCCTGCCGCTGTTCGTCGGCAATCTCGTCATGACGCTCCTGGTGGGACTTGGTTTTGTCTGTCTCATCCTGCCGGGCATTTACCTTTCCACGGCGTGGCTGTTCAGCCTGGTGCTCATCATCGACAAACGCATGGAATTTTGGCCGGCGATGGAGCTGAGCCGCAAAGTCATCACGAAGCACTGGTGGAAATTCCTGGGATTCGCGATTGTTTTATTTCTGCTGAAGCTCACCGGCATCATCATGTGCATCATCGGGTTTTTTATCGCCGGCCCCATTGTCTATGCCGCGTTTCTGTATGCCTATGAAGATATTCTTGGCGCGAATGCTCCAGCGAAAGGCGGAGTGACGCCGCCGTTGTCATCGCAGACTCCGGCAGGTTCGCGCGGAGCGGGTTGGGGAGTCGCTCTGGGCGTTGGAGCGATAATCATGGTCGCGTTTCTTGGATTGGTTGCAGTCGTCGGCGTTGTGAAGAAGACGAAACATCGAGCGCGGAGTCAGGGGCATCGCGTGGAGGAAGCGCAACACCAAAGAGAGGTCGAGGCTCAACAAGCAGATCGTGCAAAAAGTGCTGCGGAGTCCGCCGACGTAGGCTGGCATCTCTGGCGGAACGGGCATTTCGACGTCGCTGCGGATATGTTTCAGCGAAGCGTCAACTTCGATCCCTACAATACCAACGCATGGAACGGACTTGGTTGGGCAAAATTCAATTCCGGCAAAACCGTCGAAGCTCTAAACGCCTTTCAAAAAGCCCTCGCATTGGACTCGAATTACCCGGGATCTCTCAATGGACTTGGACAGATTTATTTGTCCCAGGAAAAATACGATGACGCGGAGAAATATCTGCTCCAGGCCGCACCCAATGCACCTGCCGCCTGGTACGGCCTCGCGCGACTTTATCTGCTGCGCGGCGATTTCGAACAGGCGGAAAAATGGGCGCAGGACATCGTCGATTCAGGCCAGGCGGACGAAGTTGCCCGCCAGATGCTCAAAGCCGCCCAGGAAAAACATCTCAGCGATGGCTTACGGATGACGATTCAACCGGTTGCGCCGTCCGGCCAAATCGAAATCACAAATGCCACCGCCTCGGTCGAAACCTGGGCACCGTCGCTCGCGCCGGGAGAAAAACCGGATCTGCGAAAGATTTTGGATGACGCCAAGGATTTGACGAAACGTGGACAATATGAACAGGCGCTGGGCCGTTACATTTGGTTCCACAATCACGAACCGGAATACGGCGATTCTTATCAGAATGTGGTCCGAATCACATCCGCGATTTCAGATTGGGCTGAACTCGGCAGGCGTTATCCGAAGGCAAACCGGGCGTTGATTGAAATTCGCGACCTCAATGTGCGCGAATTTGCGCAAGGCCGTGGTTATGCCGACCTGTTCACGGATATTCAGGCGATCAACCGCGAATTGCAAGATCAGGACGCAACCTATGCGTTGTTTCAAGCCATCCGCAAACGCGATCCCCAACTCGCCCGGCAGTGTTATTACTGGGTGGAAGGCCTGCTGGTTTCAAAAGGCGAATATCAATGGTGCTATGAGAATATGGGCGACCCACAAGCACGCCTTTCTCAAGCCAAGCAGAGTTTTGAAATGCAGATGCAAAATCAAAAACAAATGGCCGAATCACGGGCACGATCCGAGCGGCAACTCGCGGAGATGAATCGGCAACGCGGTTGGACAAATACTCCAACCTTTTTTACGCCGGACAGCGCGGGCATGATGGCCCGCTCCGCCACCAACAGTTTCGTCGGCGCAGCCGGCATGCTGATTGAGATTTTGGTCGGCTCAGGTCACTTAACTGAGGCCGGTCAGATTCGGGATCAGGCGCTGGCGGTCATCGACGACCCGCGGCTGAAGTCGGCCGTGAGCGACGCGCAAGAAAAAATTCAGAAGGTCTCCATCGATGATAGCGCCCAAAAGGTTGAGAACGCCTTGCCGGTGGTCGTTGAAACTCAACCGCTTTCCGGCGCGCGCGACGTAGAGCCGGGCGAAATTGAAATCCGCGTCCGCTTCAGCAAGGAAATGAAGGACGATGTCTGGAGTTGGTCCGACGAGTGGAAGAATTCCATGCCAGAATCCGTGGGTGCGCCGCATTATCTGGCCGATAAACGCACGTGCGTAATCAAGGCGCGGCTGCAACCGGGAAAAACCTATGCGTGGTGGTTGAACTCGGACGAGCACCAAAATTTCAAGGATAAGACAGGCCAGCCGTCCGTTCCGTATTTGCACACTTTTCATACCAAACCAACTGAATCGCAAACCAAACCATGAAAACAAAAACATTACTCACCACACTCCTCATCGTCGCGGCGTGCCAAACTGCGCCGCAAATCTGCCGCGCGCAGGACATCGATTCCATGCCGCCAGTGGTCGTTAAAACCATCCCTGAAGCGGGCGCAACAGACGTCGCGCCGGGCGAAGTCGAAATCAAAGTCACATTCAGCAAGGAAATGGCGGACGGCTCGTGGAGCTGGTCCACCGCGTGGAAGGATTCATCGCCGGAGATGGTGGAAAAACCGAAATACGACGCGGACCACAAAACGTGCGTGCTGAAAGTAAAGCTGGAGCCGAATAAAACTTACGGTTACTGGCTGAACAGCCAGAATTTTCACAACTTCAAGGACAAGCAGGGGCATTCCGCCGTGCCGTATCTGCTGGCGTTTAAAACGAGCGGCGGCTAGGGACTTGAAAAGCTCCAAGCATCCAAGATCCAAGCACCAGGGAAGCACCAAGCGTCCAATATCCAATTTCGGCCTTGGATGCTTTTGGAGCTTGAAAATTGGAATTCTTCTGGCGCTTGGAGATTGGGATTTGGAGCTTTACGTTGAAAACCCGTCTTCCCCGCATTGACAAGCGAGCTTTGTTTGGCAAAATCACGCGCTCGCGGTATCGTTGATTTGGCTGGTAGGTTACCCAAGTGGCCAACGGGGGCAGACTGTAAATCTGCTGGCTTACGCCTTCGATGGTTCGAATCCATCACCTACCACCATTTGCTTTCTTCCTCTCGATCATGCACCAATAATGAAACCATGAAGCGGATTGGAATTGTCGGAACCGGTCGTATGGGCGCCAATATGGCCCGTCGCCTCAAAGATGCCGGGCACACGATTTCGGCCGTGTATGATGTTCGCCGCAAGGCCGCCTTTGATCTCGCGAAAGAGCTGGGCTGCACCGCCCCGGAAAAATTGGCCGAAATCAGCGCGGCATCGGATGTCCTCATCACCGTCGTTACCGACGACAAGGCACAGCTAAAAATTTTCACCGACAAGAAGGACAATCTGTTGATGGGCGGCAAAGGAAAAATCTTCGTCAATTGCGCCACGATTTCGCCATCGACTCATCAAACACTGGAAAAGCTCGCCAAACGAAAAGGGGCGTCGACTTTGGAAGCTTGCATGGCTTCGAGCATCACTCAAGCGCGCGCCGGCACTCTTTACCTTATGTGCGCTGGCGAGAAGCGCGTTTTCGAAAAAGTCCGCCCCCTCCTCGCGGACCTCAGCGACGGCGGCAAGTTGATGCGCTTTATCGGGCCTGCCGGCAGCGCCGCGCAAGTCAAGGCCCTCGTTAACATGGTCATGAATATCAATACCGCGGGGCTCGCCGAAGGCCTTGGCCTTGCCAACGCGCTGGGCCTCGATCTGAAAATGGTCATGAAAGTTTTCTCAGAGACCGGCGCCGCCTCCCGCGTGCTGCAAACGGACGGCGATGATATGGTCAATCGCGAACACTCGTGCTTTTTCAGTGCGGCCCATGCCGCGAAGGACAGCGGGATTGCGCTCTCGCTGGCGAAAGAGAAAGAACTGAAACTGCCGCTGGCGGCCGCCACCTTTCAGCAATACAAAAAGATGATTCAACTCGGGCTCGGCGATCTGGATAAATCGGGCGTTGCCGAATTGACTTTCCGTGGACGCGGACGGAGGAAATCCGGCAATAAATAGCACGCCCCACTTATAACCGCTCCACCTTCCGTCACGCCATTCGCATCGTCAATCCGCCATCGATGGCGACGGTCTCGCCGGTGATGTAATCATTCTTTGCCAGCAGCACGATGGCCTCGGCGACTTGTTCGGGTGAGCCTTCGCGGCGGAGCGGGACGCGTTGTTCGAGGTTTATTTTCTTCTGTTCCGGAGTCATCGCGGCGTGAAAAGCGGTGCGGATGATTCCCGGGGCTACGCAGTTGACGCGGATGTTGTCGCCGGCGAACTCACGGGCCAGCGCGCGCGCGAATTGCGGCAGCGCGCCCTTCACAACCTGATACGCCACATTGGTCGGAAAAGCGCGAATGCCCGCCACCGACGAAATCAAGATAATCGCGCCTTCTTTCTTCGCCTGCATCGCCGGAATCACGGCGCGGCTCAGGTGAAAAACCGCGTGTACATGCACGTCGAAGGCTGATTGCCAGGTTTCGGGCGTGATGTCGAACAAGCCGCCGTTCACCGGACCCCCGGCGCTATGGACCAGCACCGCCACGGGGCCGAATTTCAATTCCGTTTCCTTGACGCAACGCGAGGCCTCCGCGGCTTTGCCGCAATCGGCCTGGAGAATTTCACAGCGCCGGCCCAGTTGGATGATTGTACCACGCGTGGCGACCGCTTCGGCATCGATGTTTCTCCCGACAATCGCCACGTCCGCACCCTCCCGGGCAAGAGCAATGGCGGTTGCGGCCCCGATTCCGCGGGTGCCTCCGGTAACCAAAGCGACCTTGCCGGCGAGTTGCATGGGCCAGTTGTTTAATGTGTTCCGCCGTTTGCGTCAATCCATGTTTCGCTGGGTAAAAGGGGCGAACGGCGTTATTTCCCGGCATGCATGATGCGGTTTGATCTCTTGATTCACGAACGCGCCAATGGATTCGGCTGCGAGCATTGCGCGGAATTTTGACCTCGGCACGCGGCTGTAGCGGTACTCCCGGCCTTCTTCAAAGCGCACATCGAGCTCGCCCGTCGTGAGGTGATACCGCACCGCGCGCACAGCGGAAGATTTCACGTGGGTCCATCGGGGTTCCGCCCTCCTTTTCCTCATGCGTCAATATCGATGACGCGTGCCGGGAGGGCAAGTCACCGCGAAATATCGGTTTGTCTCAGCACCGGGAATTGATGGCGCTTGAGGATCTGTTCGGCAACGTCGTTATCTTCCATGCTCAGCCCAACGATGGAATTGCCGTTGGGATGCGGAATGAAGGAATAAAGATAGTTGATGTTCAATTCAGCTTCGAGCAGGGCGGAGATGAGGCGGTTTATTTCCTCCGACGACGTCACCTCGACGACTACGAGCGTGCTTTCGGTAAAAGCGAACCCGTCCTGTTGCAGCAGGTCGCGCGCTTTTTCCGGATCATCCACCACGATTCGGATGATGGAACTGTCGGTGGTGTCCAACACCGTGAGCGCGAGGACGTGGATATTTGCAGAGCCGAGGATTTTGACGAGTTCGTTCAGGCGGCCGAGGCGATTGGGCGTGAATACCGAGAATTGCACGACCCAGTTCGCGCGCCTGGCTATTATTGCGGTAGCTGCCATGAGCTAAGGTTCCACACTTTCGTGTGTCGTGCAGCAGGAAATGCTGTCGATGAAACGTGAATGAGCCAATAAGGCCTACATCGCAATCACGTTTTACGTTTCACGCTTCAGAGCAACGTCCCGCTTTTCATTCCGATTCGAATGCGCCCGACCACCACGGCGCCTTCCTCCACCACCAGGTTCGCTGCGACCACGTCGCCAAATAATTTGGCCGTTGATTTCAACACCACGGTGTCCTCCGCCTGCAGGTTCGCGGCGAGTTCGCCGGCGATTTCCGCCGAACCAATTTTGATTGCCTCCGGCCAGCGAAAATGGTTCGCGGCGGGAATGACCAGGCGCGCGGTTTTGAAACTGCCTTTGATTTCGGCGGATGAATAAACCGTCAGCGATTGTTCCGCGAATAATTTCCCCAGGAATTTTCCCTTGATGACCGCATCGGCAACGACCGCCTCGGTGTTGAAGACGTAGCCCTTGGGATCGATGACGAACGAGCCCTTGGTCTTGAAGTTTTTGGAAACCGCGCTCGTGATGACGTAGTTCTTCATGTCCACGTAGCGGCTGCACTTTTTGCACATCGTGGACTCGGCGCTGACCGGGACTTCCAGTTCCGCGCCGCATTCGAAGCAGGTGATGCGCTTGCGCTCCGGGCCGCGCTCGACGGCTTTCGGAGCGGGACGCAGGATTTCCTGGACGCGAAGATGCTGGCCGCATTTTTTGCAAACGCTGGAAAAAGCGGTACGCGGTTCGGCCTGCTGGTGGCCGCAATGAGGGCAGGCCACCAGGACCGTGTCCTGTTTTTTCGCCGGCATCTAAGCTTGGACCGACAGGTGAAGCGCTCAGCGGCCCAGCGGTTTGCCGGCTTCCGCGGGCTTGGCGCCTTCGGGCGGGCGGGCGGCGGGTGTGGGAGAAACCTTGTTCGGGTTCACTTCCGTTTTGCCCACGAACGTGACCCCTTCCTCGACGGACAATTTTGAGGCGCGAATATCCCCGAACAATTCCGTCTTGGTCTTGATGTCGATTTTTTCCTTGGCGACGATATTGCCGTTCACTTTGCCGCGGACCACGACGTTCTGCGCGTTGATGTTGCCGTTG
>DASXHY010000503.1:0-4586 GCA_036488095.1 Verrucomicrobiia bacterium
TCTGGATGCCGGCTGACATCCAATGGCCCAAGCCGCACATTTTTTGTGGAAAGTGTCAGTGTTCCTCCCTGGGGCATCGCATCGCGGGCATTGACGCAAAGATTCATCAAAACCTGGTGCAACTGAGTCGCCAGGCCGGAGACAGGCCACGTTTCCTGGCCGGTATTGACCTGGCAGTTGATGTTTTTCGGAAAAATATCCATGATAATCTTGCCCATTTCCTGTATCAGACGGTCAATTTGCACCGTGCTCTTGCGGGAATCAGTGCCGCGCGCGAATGCGAGGACCTGCTTGACCATGTCCGCGCCGCGGCGAGTGCTGGCTTCGACCATGTCGAAAATGGGACGGGCATCCTCCGGTTTTGGGTTCGCGCGAAGAATGTCGATTCCCATCATCACCGGAGACAAGGCGTTGTTCAGGTCGTGAGCTATCCCGCTGATCAGGGTGCCCAGGCTTTCGAGGCGTTGTGCCCGAAGAAATTGCTCTTCGAGCTGTTTGCGCTCGGTGATGTCGGTGCTGATGATCAGCAAGGATTTGGGGCGGCCCTGGTCGTCGCGAATCAAGGTGGCACGCCCCTGCACGGTAATAGACCGGTTATCCTTGGTGAATTCCTGAAGCTCGCCTGACCACTCGCCGCGCTCATTAAGGACCTTCATCGCGGCATCTATTTCCGGTGGCGGATTTCCATTGAAAATCAAATCGGCGAGAATTTTTCCCGCGGCTTCGCTCGCCGTCCATCCGTAAATCCGCTCGGCCCCCTGATTCCAGAAAAGAATTCTCCGCTCCATGTCGCAAAGTATTATGGCGTCGCGGGCCTTGTCGAGCAGCGCGGCTTGTTCTCGGATTTTTTCTTCAGCTCCACGAAGTCGCGCGCGTTCCCTGGCGTCTTTGAGGGCGCGTCGAATCGCAGGCAGTAGTCGGGCTGGCCGTTGTTTGAGCACATAATCGACCGCGCCGCCGTGGAGGCCATCAACCGCAAGTTCCTCGCCGATGGTTCCCGAGAAGAACATGAAGGGTGTTTCCGGGCAGATCCGTTTTGCTATCGAGAGTGCCGTGACGCCATCGAATGAAGGCAGTGAATAATCGGAAATGATAAGATCATACACTTTTGCGCGCAGGGCATTTTCAAAAGCTTCCCGTGATTTGACGACGTCTATTTCTGAGATGAGATGTTCCGAAACCAACGTTTCCTGGACGAACAATTGGTCGGTATAGGTGTCTTCGAGGTGCAATATACGCACGGTTTTATTGCTCTCTTTGGTTTCCATAATTCAATCAAGCCCTGCCTTGGGAAGCGCTACGTGAAAGGTGGCGCCCTTTCCAACCTCCGCCTCCGCCCAAACACGTCCGCCGTGCCGCTGCACAATCCGCTGGACGATGGAGAGGCCGACGCCGGTCCCTTCGAATTGGTCTTCCGTGTGCAGTCTCTGAAAAACACTGAATAGCCGCTGTGAATATGCCATGTCGAACCCGGCTCCGTTGTCTTTGACAAAAAAGATGTTCTCCGGACCGGCAACATCACATCCAATCTCGATAAGGCCCTTTTTGTTGCGAGTGAACTTGAACGCATTCGAAAGAAGGTTCACAAAAACCTGCCGCAACAACGAGGAATCGCCGACAACTTCCGGAAGTTCGGCAATGCGAGTTTCAATTTCCCGGTCGCCTGCTTCATTGCGAAGTTCCTGGACGATTCCGTTCACCATCTCAAAAATGTCCACCTGGCCCGTCGAAAGAGGCTGCCGGCTCAATCGCGAAAAGCGGAGCAAGTCCTCGATGAGCTGTCCCATGCGTTTGGCGCTTTTCTCCACCTGAAGCAATAACCGCCTGGCTTCGGGGGGAATTTGGTCTGAAAACCGGGCCAACACCATGCTGGTGAATCCGTCCACCGCCCGCAACGGCGCCCGAAGGTCGTGCGAGACGGAATAGGAAAATGACTCCAACTCCTTGTTCGCCTCCTCCAAATCCGCCGCGTGTTTGCGAACCGCCCGGCTCAACTCCAGGTTCTCAGCGCGCAACCGGCGTATGGCCAGCGCCCGTGAAAGCACCGGCAGGATGGCGCTTAATTTGAACGGCTTGAGAATGTAATCGACCGCGCCCGCTTTCATTGCTTTCACCGCTGTATCGATGGTCCCCTGCCCGGTCATCACAATTCCGACCAGGTCCGGGTTCACTTCCAGCGCGGCCTTGAGCAGTGAAATGCCGTCCATCTCAGGCATCATCAGGTCCGCCAGTATCAAATCGAAATCGCGCTGCCGGAGCGCGGCCAACGCATCCTGCGGAACACTGAACCCAGTCGTTTCGTAATGATGGTCTTGAAGCGTGTTGCAAAGCGCCTGCATTTGGGCCCTTTCATCGTCTACGATGAGAATTCGGGCTGAAACTTCATGTTTCGCGGACAAATTGCCCTGTGTTTGACCGTTCATGGCTGGTCAGTTTACCGCACAGTTTGTGCCAAAGCTTCGCGCAAATCCCTCAATTTAGGGGGTTTGCTGAGTACCCGATCCACGCCGGGAGGGATGTCACCTTCCGCGGAAAGGCGCTGGCCCCACCCCGTGAGCATGATAACCGGGGTCCCCGGCGAAGCCTCTTTGATCGCGGCGGCGACCCGGCGGCCATCCACATTCGGCATTCCCAGATCGGTGATGACCACATCAAAAAGCTCGCCGGCGGCTTTCGCGTTTTGGAATGCTTCAATCCCCGCCTGTCCACCGTTCGCCGGTATGACGATGTGGCCATCTGTCTCCAACGCATCACGCAACGATTTAATAAGGAGCGGATCATCGTCCACGATGAGGATACGACGCCGGGACGGAATAGCGAAGGCTGTCGACCGTTCTTGGGGTCCCTCATTCCAGGATTGTGGAACCGGAAAGAGCAGGCGCATCATTGTGCCTTTTCCGACGACACTATCAATTTCAATTCCCGCATTATGACGCTGGACAATTCCGTAAACCATGGCAAGTCCCAGTCCGGTTCCACGCTCGCCCTTCGTGGTGAAGAAAGGTTCCAGGCAACGGCGTCGAGTATCCTCACTCATTCCGACTCCGGTGTCGGAGACTTCGAGCGCCACGGAATCCCGGCTGTCGTTCGCCTCGGGGCGCGACGACAGCTTCGTGCGCAAAGTGAGAGTGCCGCCATTCGGCATTGCATCCACGGCATTGAAAATCAGGTTGACCAGGGCCTCCCGGATTTCGCTCTCCAGCCCCATGACAATCGGAAGCCCCTCCGCCAATTCGGTTTTCATCTCAATGGACACACCACGTTGTTGCGGCATATCGCTCCAGCGTGCGCGTGAAATGTCTATGGCCTGCTTTACCAGCGGGTTCAACTGAATGGGGGCCAGCGTGAATTGGGTATCGCGCTGGCGGTAAAATTCCCTCATCCGGGCCACGGTATGAGTGACGTCCTCGATGGCGTGCTGGATGGTTTCCAGGTAATTGCGGGCGCGCGGGCTTAAAGTGGGTTCGTTCTCGAGCAACGATTCGGTGTAGAGCGCCACGGGCGAAATCGCGTTGTTGATGTCATGCGTAATGCCGCTGGCCATCTGGCCGAGCGCGCGCAGGCGTTCCTGTTGCATGACCGCCTGCTGCGTTTGGCGCAGATCGTTGTAAGCCTGCTGCAGCGCGGTATAAATCTGGGCCTGGTGCGCCGCCAATGCCACGTGCTCGCTCAATTGCCGGAGAAATTCGCATTCACCGCTGCTGAAACTTTGACGCTCCCGCCGCGCCGCAATGAGAACGCCGAAGACCTGGCTTTCCACCAGAAGCGGCGCCGCGACCATCGCCGCCAGGCCGCCCGTCGCCAACCGTTTCGGAAACGGAAATTCGGAGGCCGTGATGTCCGATTCATAAACCAGCCGGCCCTGGACACATTGCGAAAGTCCGTTCTGGTCAATCGGCACAACGGAATGTTCCGTCAACGCCAGTTCCAGCGCTATGGCCTCGCTGCGGACTCCTACACTGCTAACGATGACCGCATTTTCTTCCGGCCGATACAGGGCCACACAACAAAAATCGAGCGGCAGATGTTCCTCCAGCGTGCGAATGACGATTTGAAAGATGCTTCGCAAATCCTGCCGTTCCCCAATCGCCCGCGTAATCTGATTCAGCATTTCCAATCTCGCCAGTTGGGATTGCACGCGGTCGTTCGCCGCTTTGCGCTCGGCGATTTCACCTTGCAGCGTGGCATTGTTGGAACGGAGTGTTTTGTCGCGCTCCTCGATGCCAGTGAGCAGTTGATTGAATGCCTGCGCCAGCCGGGTCACTTCGTCGTTTCCAGAAGACGGCGCTCGAATCGAATAATCTTTTCGCTCGCCGATGAGTTGCACCGTGTCCGCCAGCTCGAGAATCGGGCCGGAAATCGGTTTTTGGAGAAACGTGGACAACAACAGCGCTACCAGGCAGGACCCTATCAATACCAGTCCCGCAATTCCCGCAAACAGCACCAACCGGTCATGGAGGCCGCTTAAATCGGCCTGGATGAACAGCGTGCCCAGGCGTTTGTTGTTCAGCATAATTGGATGAAACACTCTTAGACCGCCGGCCTCGAATTTTTCGCCATCCGTTCCCGGACGGTCGGGGACTCGA
>DASXHY010000508.1:0-2466 GCA_036488095.1 Verrucomicrobiia bacterium
AATTGAGATTGGCGAGGCCCTGTTCAAATTGGCTGCCGATCATCTTGTCGCAATTCATCAGCAGGGTGAACGCTTTGCCCATAAAATTATTTTTACCCGTCATGGTCCACGTGACGGCAGTCTGATTTCCTTCCGGCTTGAACGTGAATTCGGCGAGATGCGTCGCCTTGAACGGACGGAAAAATTCGAGTTTGATTTGAATCGCCTCGTTCGGCCGGCTCTCCAGGATCGTCATGCGGCCCGCGCCGACTTTATTGTTGCCCGCCCATTCCATGGACGATCCCGGCCCGGCGGCCGGCCCCGCGAACGTATTTTTGGCATTGGGATCCATTTTTGCCCACGGCGACCACGCCGCCCATCTGTGGAAATCATTGACGTTGTCGAATACCACGCCCACCGGCGCCGAGATGCGCCCGGTGCGCGTAATCCTGAAATCCGCGGGCCGCAAGGCCACGATGATGGCCAACAAAACCACAAGAACCGCCACCGCGATTAATATTATTTTCCACATAAAATGCCTTTCTAATTCGAATTTTTCCCGCTTCCGAATGTCGCTTCATAATTACGACGAACGAGCCGCGCCCTTCAGGACAACTTTATTGGGGTAAGGGAAAAATAGTTCAAAATGCGAATTCGTCCACCCTGAAAGTTATTGGGTTCAAGACAGCCCGTTTATCCGGAACGATGCAATTGGATTTTGGGGAGCGCGCCCGCCTCGGGGCGCCGTTCGGCGCGCCTCGCGCCGAACACGTGCGGCCTGGGAAGGCACTCAACGGTGGGATGATTTCACGCCTCAAAGTGAGCCGCGAGGCGCGGCTCACTGCGCCCGGGGCGGGCGCGCTCCCCAACTGCATCGTTCCGGTTTGCAGTTTCGCATTTATGCGCTCAAGGACCAAAATCCCGGGGCGGACCGCGTAAACGCGGAACTACGAACCAAACTCACGACTTCCCGGACGACCGTGTTGTCTTAGGCTTGGCACTAACGCCCCAATACTCGTGAGCAAGTCTGACCATGGTTGCCAGTTCATCGAAGGAGGAGGGCTTGATCATATAGGTGTTCGCGCCCAGCTCGTAAGCCTTTTTAATATCCAGTTCCAGCCGCGACGAAGTCATAATGATCGTCGGAATAACCTTAAAATCCGGGTGCTCCCGCAGCCAGGCCAGCAGTTCCAGTCCGGTCATGCGCGGCATCTTGAGGTCGAGAAGGAGCACTTCAGGAAAAGGATACTGGGTGCGGTCGGCGTAAATTCCGTCACCGTTCAGGTAAGCGATCGCTTCCAATCCATCTCGCGCCCATTGGATGGGGTTTGAAATCTTATTCTTCTTGAACGCCATTTTCACCAGCATGGCGTCGTTCTCTTCGTCTTCCACCAACAGAATTGTATAATTGGATTCCTGCATGACCATGGCGCTTGCCCAGCTTAAATCTAAACCCGTTTCGAAAAAACTACATGGTTCACGAACAAATTCCAGAAATTATCGGTAGCATAGTGGCACGGGACTCTCCTTTTCAAAAATCCGGGATACGCACGGGCGGGGACGCCATGCCACTCTATCCAGCGGCGGGCAGTTCGATCCAAAATGTGCTGCCGTGCCCTTCCCGGGACCGAACGCCGACCGTTCCACCCATTCTTTGCGTGGCCTTGCGCACAATCGCCAACCCCATCCCTGTTCCCTCGTAGCCGGCCAGAGGGTGCGCCCGCTGAAAGGGATCGAAAATCTTCGAGATCGCATTCTCAGGAATGCCGATGCCGTTGTCCTCAATGAATAACCGGACTTTCGAGTCCTGTTTATCCGTCCACAGGTGGACCTTTGCCTTTTTTCCTGACGGAACAAATTTTACGGCGTTATCAATCAGGTTGGAGACACATTGCACCAACGAAACATGGCTGCCTAAAACACGATCCAACGGATGCTTGACGGTGATGTTCGCGTGGGCTTCCTGGATGGACGGATAGGTGTGCATGACGTCATCGACGAGTTTGTCCAGATCGATGGGTTGGACAGAAAGCTCGCTGCGGCCGGTTCGGCTGTAGGTCAAAACTTCCAGAATCATTTTATCCAATCGCGTGGCGGAATCGCTGATTCGCTCCAGGTAATCCCGTCCCGAGGAGTCCAATTTGCTCCCATATTCGGCAAGGACCTCCTGCGCAAAACCTTGCATGACCCTCAAGGGCGAACGCAAGTCATGCGAGACCGTGAACGAGAAGCCTTCCAGATCGGCAATCGTCTGCTGAAGTTGGGCCGTGCGTTCTGCCACCATCGCCTCCAGGTTTCGGGTCTGTTCCTCGCGCAGGTCGGCGAGCTTCCGCGCCGACAACTCCGCCTGTCGCTCCTTGGTCGCATCCCGGAACACCAGGACCACACCTGTCAAATCCCCGTTCGCGGCACGGATTGGAGCCGCACTATCATCAATCGGAAGTTCCTTCCCGGCTTTCGAAATGAGAACCGTATGATTGGCCAGGC
>DASXHY010000553.1:0-10668 GCA_036488095.1 Verrucomicrobiia bacterium
GACTCAATGCCTGGAATCCCCCCCAGTTCATTCGAGCCACCCCTGTCGTCGCAGTTGGTCAAACAAAACCGATTCCACCGGCGTGGTTGAACTGACGGACAAAAATTGCCCCGACCGCCGCCGACACAACAGCTCAAGCTCATGTTCCAATCCCTGCCGATATTCCTGGTAAAGATTCAGCAGATCGGTGCTGGTGGAAATGTCGAGCGTGTCCTGCGTTTCGGAATCGACCAACCGCAAATCGCTCGCCAGGTCGGGATCGATTTCGCGCGGGCTGAGAATTTGGATGCCGAACGGTTCGAGGCCGGAAGAATATAGCAGGTTGAAGCTGCGTTTGAGATCACCGAAGGTCAGAAAGTCCGACAGGATCACGCACACGCCGCGTCCGCTGTGATGACGTAGCAACAATTCCACCGCGCGGTCCAGCGGGGCGTCGCCCCGGCCATCGATGCCCTCGATAAATTGAAACACCGTGCGCAGGCTCGCACGTCCGCGGCAAGGTGGCTGCCGATCCGGCGAGTCGCCAGCCTGGTGCGAAGCGTAAATACTGACGCGCTCGTTGTTCAACAATCCCATCATGCCAAATGCCGCCGCCAGTTGTTTTCCGAGGTCCAATTTGCCGTCAAATTTCATCGAAGCCGACGCGTCGATCAGCAGCACGACGTGCCGTTCTTCCTCTTTGTGAAATTGCTTCAAGTAGGGCCGGTGCAAACGGGCGAAAATATTCCAATCCACAAACCGTGTGTCATCGCCGGGTACATAGTCGCGGTAATCGCAAAATTCCGTGCTGGTGCCGCCCTTGCCCGACAAATGCTCACCCCGGCTGCGGCTGGTGCGACGGCTGACCGGGCGAATGCGCAATCGCTCCAACCGATCGAGCACGTTGTTGGCGAGCAGCGAGGTAAGTTGGGGTCGTGGCGCCAGCGGTTGCACAGTTATGCCTCCACAGGGACGTGTTGCACGAGTTCCTTCACCAGATCGAACACGCTGACGTTGTCCGCCTGGCCGTCATAATTCAAGAGCAGCCGATGCCCCAAAGCCTCCGTGGCGAAATTCCGAATGTCATCGGTCGACACGTGCGCCCGTCCCTCGGCCAGCGCGCGCACACGACCGCTGCGGATGAGCGCCTGGCAACCGCGCGGGCTCGCGCCCCATTTGACGTAGCGTTTGATGCGCTCGGGCGCGATGTCCGAAGTCGGATGCGTCGCCAGCACGAGCCGCACGGCATAATCGCGGATGGGATCGGCCACCACCACCTTGTCCAACACCTGGCGCAGTTGAAGGATTCGGTCCGCCGAGACGATTTTTGCAATCGTGACGGAGCGTTTCAGAATGGTCCGCGTGACCACCTCGTTCAATTCAGCGCGGCCCAGCGTCGGGACGTTGACCTTGAACATGAACCGGTCCAACTGCGCTTCGGGCAACGGATAGGTTCCTTCCTGCTCGATTGGGTTTTGCGTGGCCAACACAAAAAACGGCGGCTTGAGCTGATGCGAAACGCCGGCAGTCGTAACCGAACCTTCCTGCATGGTTTCCAGCAAGGCCGACTGCGTTTTGGGCGTCGCGCGGTTGATTTCATCGGCAAGCAGCAACTGTGTGAAGATAGGGCCGCGCCGGAATTCGAAGCGATAACCGCCGTCCGCACCGGCGGTCATGATGTTGGTGCCGATGATGTCGGCGGGCATGAGGTCGGGCGTAAACTGGATGCGGCGAAACTCGAGGTCGAGCGCGTGGCCCAAAGTCTTGACGAGTTCCGTTTTGCCCAAACCGGGCACGCCTTCCAGCAGGACATTTCCGCCCGCTATGAGCGCGGTGACGGTACACTCGACGACACGCTCCTGGCCGACGATGACTTTATGGACCTCTTCGAGAACCCGGCGGAAGTCGTCTTTGAATTGATTTGCCTCGGCCTGTAATGTTTCCAAGTCATTCATGGTTTTCTCCTTTTGACATTGATCTTATGGTTTCGTGTCATCGCTTTTATCTCCCTGCTGGCGTTTTCGTTTGATTGCCAGCAGCCTTCCGGTTGTGGATTGTTGCGGTTCCTGCTCGGATACCGGTTCGCCTGCCGCGGGTTTTGGCGCGGGCGTGGATGGCGGCGTGGGGCGAGGCGGGGCCGGCGGGAACTTCACGGGCGCGCCCTTGCGGCCGACGTCGGTTGTTTCACGCACTTTCTCCTTCAGCCGCAGCAGCGCGCCCAGAGTTTCGGTCGATTCCGTCTTGCGACCTGCGCCGAACCATCCGCGAATCACACTCCAATCCAATTGCACGCGCCGGATGCCGACATCGAGCGGAATCAGGCACGCCAGCAGAATCAAGAGCAGGTCGAGAATGGATTTGGAAGTTTCCCTTGGTTCGCGCGGAATGGTGAACAGGTCTTTGCCGGTTTCCTGCCCGGAAAGTATCCGGCCCCCGGTCTGTTCGGCAATCTTCCGCAGCGTGACCGGGTCGGAACGGAACCGCAAATACTCCGGCGAATACGCGACCACAAATCCGCCCATGTTTTGTTCGTTGCGTCCCGCGCCGACTCCCGCGAGAGCGACTTGGTAACGGCCCTTGCCCCAGAGCGGAAACCGGCCTTCATAACGCCGCGGACCGACTTGCTTGAGCGCCAGCGTGCTCTCCCGCTCGTGCGGCCCGCTGATCTGCGCCTGGATATCAAGCATCGATTCCTCCGGGTGATAGTCCTCGACCATGATCACGCCTTCATCGCCCGACGCGAACGTCTGCATAAACAAATCGGAATGCTGCTCCACGCGGGAGATTTCGATCATCAGTTGTTTGACGAACGCCTGGTATTGTTTCCATTGGACCCAATCCGAGCCCCAGTTCGGCGAAAGGTCCGACGTGAACGCGGCCGTTTTTCCCAGCCCGAAACGCCAGGTCGACAGCACCGGATTGATTTCGTCTTTCGCCGGGCCTTTAAGAATCGTCACTGAGCGCGGTTTGGGAGTCGTCAAAACATACGCGTGCAACGGCGGCATCGCATCGATGCCTTTGAGCACTGGGGAGCCGAACTCGACCGTCGGCACAAAAGTCCCGTTCTGGATCATGCTGCGCTTGAGGGTTTTTGCCTCCTTGATGAAAATTGACGGAAGCTCGTTCGGATCCATCACCAAATAATGGCGGCCACCGGTTACGCCAGCGAGCGATTGCATGGTCGAGATGTCCACTCCGCCGTGAGGATTGATGACCACGGTCGACACGCTAATTTTTTCGGCAAGGAATTGTTTGACGAGCCCGGGCGTCGGCGGCGAGGGGTCGCCATCGCTGATGATAATCATGTGCTTGGCCGCCGCGTCGCTCGCTTTGAGGCCGGTGAAACCCATTTGCATGATGCTTTCGAAGCTCGGCATGTCGCTCGGTTCGCATTTATTGATCAAGGTGACCAAATTGTCGTATTCACTGGCCGGAGTCATCGGAAAGACCCATTGATCGCCACTGGGACCGTAAATCAGCAATCCCACTTCATCCTGTGCGCCCAGCACGCGGATGGCTTCCTTGGCGATCCGTTTGGCCCAGACGTTTCCTTCGGGAAATTCGCAAGTGTGCAGGACGATCACGAGTGCGCCCTTGGGCAGAACTTTCTTCTGCGCGATATCCATGTCCACCGGCAACGCCTCCTCGATCGGTGTGCGATGATAGCCGCCGGGGCCGAAACTGTTCTTGCCGCCGACCATCAGAAAGCCGACGCCCTGATTGTAAATTGCTTCGCGCAATGATTGCATCTGGACGGGATCGAAACTATCCGCCGGCGCGTTGACAAAAACCACGCAGTCATAGGGCATCAGCAACATGGCGTCGCGCGGGAACTCGAGGGCAGAGCGCACTTCGACGAGGCGTTTGGCATCCTTGAGGGCTTTGACCAAAGTTTCCCAATCGCGCGGGTCGCCTTGCGGATCGGTGACCAGCAATACTTTGCCTTCACCCTTGAGGTAGAGAAAATTGATCGCGGTGTTGTTCTCCTGCCATCCGTCCTGGCCGGCAGGAGGTTCGATCGTTGCGACGTATTCGTAATAACCCGGCTCGCGCAAATAAAGCGGCAGCGCGTAGCGATTCTTGCCGCGTTCGTAGTGGACAGTCTGCTCGGCAATCACGTTCCCGTTTTCGCGCAGCACCAGTTTTCCATCGCCCGGTTGCAACGAATTCAACAACACGGTGGCTTCATACGTTTCGCCAATCTTGACCTGCCGCGGCAAATCGAGCCGCTCCAGCCAAACTTCGCGCTGGTAATTGTATTGAACCGGCAACACGTCCACGGCTACGTGACGCGATTTCAGGTCGTCGAGAATTCCAGAAACATTGCCTTCGGTTTCCACGCCGTCACTGACCAGCACGATTCGGCCCTGCCGGTCTTCCGGCACCATTGCCGCCGACAGCGAGAGCGCCCGGGCAATATCCGTCCCGTCCTTGGCTACGCGCGCATTGATGACCTCGAAAGGAAAACTCAACCGCGGGGGAAGTTCCACGGCCGCGTCGCGCCCGAACACGACCATGCCCGCCTGGTCTTTTTCCGGTTTTCCGCCAGCGGTCTTGAGAATGTAGGACAGGGACTTGTCCGAAACGTTTTCGCCCATGGAATCGGAGACATCGAGGGCATACATAACGGCGAGGCCGTCATTTCTACGAACAACTCGCGGTTCGGCCAGCGCGAGAATAAAAAGGCCGAGCACGCACAAACGGGTCAGGAGCGCGATAGTGGAGCGGACTCCTTTCAGTCCGCTGTAACCCGCCACCTGGAACCACCACAGCCACACGCTTAAGACCAGCAGGCCGAATGGCGCGAGGCTGGAAAACGCAACGAGATGGCGCAAGCTGACCCAGAGACAACCGCCGATGAATACGAGCAAAAAAACAACCAATGGCAAAACCGTGCCGATCGTCACGCGCTTGCGAGGCGGTGGCACGAGGTTCCGCAGCCATTGGCGTGGGCTCAACATCTGGCCATCCGACCCTCCAATCCAATACTCACCCGCCCCATCGTGACTCCAAAGATGGCGTGCGCGGTTAAAGTGACGGCAACAAAAACGGCGGTGACGCGAATTCCAAACGTCGCCGGATACGGCGTGAACAACATCCCCAACTCAAGGCCAACGGCGAATATAATCGCCACCCACCAAAGGCGTCTCCATTGGCCATTTACCATGGCGGCATACATCACGCCGAATGTGACGCCGTTGCTGAAGTGGTACAGCCAGCCAATCACGTTTGCGGCGAGCGAGCTGGCGTCGGTTTGGCCAAGAATCATTGCTCCAAATTGCGGAAATACTTTGAACAACGGCAGCGCCGGGACAACACCGGCCAATCCCCATTGTTTTGAAAACACGAATGGCAGGCGAAAAATGTCGTAGGACACCGCCGCCAGAAATCCGGCCACCGCGCCGATGAGGACGATCCGGCACAAGCGACCGTCACCGCGCGAGGCATCGTAAAGAGCCATTGCGACCAGCGCGCAAAACGCCGGCACAAACACAGCCAGCGTGAACAGGCGCATCGGCCACAATCGGTACATTTCGCCGAGCAAACAGGCGATCGATGTCGATGCCAGCAGAAATACAGCGATGCGCGCGAATGGTTTCATTTCGATTGCAACTCCACGACGCGGCGGTTTCCGGTGTCCGCGACGTAAATTCTTTTTTTGGCATCGACGGCAATTCCCCAGGGCGTGGCAAATTGTCCGAGGCCGCTGCCGATAGTTCCGTATCGTCCGAGCGCGCGACCATTCAAGTCGAGCCGGGTCACGCGGCCAGCGCCATACTCGACGGCATATAGCGAGTCGTCCGCGCCGAGTTTCAAATCGTAGGGCAGACGCAACGTGAGCGGCTGTTCGCTCGAATCCAGAATTTTCAGAAATTTGCCGTCATCGGTGAACACCTGAATGCGATTATTGAAAGCGTCGGCGGCGTAGATCTTTCCATCGCGCCAGACGAGGCCGGACGGACGTTGAAATTGGCCGGGCGCGGTGCCGAAGCTGCCAAACGCCAGGAGAAAGCGTCCATCGGAAGTGAATTTTTGCACGCGATCGTTCCCGCCGTATTCCGCGATATACAGATTTTCCTGAGCGTCTTTGGCGACGGCGACCGGATAAATTAATTCGCCAGGGCCCTGCCCTTCCTTGCCGAACATCTGCGCCACGTTTCCATCGGCATTGAAAATCACCACGCGATGATAATGCGTGTCGCAGACGACCACCCGGCCATCGTGAAGGACAACGACTCCCTCGGGTTTGCCAATCTTGCTGTCCGGCATTCTCCATTGGCGCTGGATGGAACCGTCCGGCGCGTAAACCAGCACGCGCCCGGCGGTGTCCAGGGCGATCACTTCGCCCTGATTGCCGATGGTCAGGCTGCGCGCGGCCGGTTGCAGCACTCCCTCTGGCGGCACTGACCAAAGATGGACTTGCTGCACGGGAATTGCCGGACCGGCCGCCCGATGGCAGCCAACGACGTGCAGGCAAAGCAACAGGCACAAGAGCGCTTTCAATAAAATGCGCGTGCCGCGCGCCAGATGGTTTGCGGAGGGCCGGTGAAAGAATTTCCGTACGGTTCCGGTTGGTTCGTGGCGCAATTCCAACTCGGCCACGGAGCCCTCAAAACGGGACGACTCGACCACGAATGGGGATTGCTCATCCGGTTGCGCCAAAATTTGTTCCGGCCGGAAACATCGAGGTCCTGGCTCTTCACGATGCAGCCAGAGCCGGGCGGCGTCCGGTTCCATCCAGTTCGCTTCGCCAAGGCAGCCAGCCAGTTCCGGTGATGCGGCCCGCCAATATAGTTCCTCCACTTCGCCGTTATATTGGACGCGGCCCTCGCGAAGGCAAATCACGCGGCGCGCCTCCGCCAGCACGGACCGTGGTGAGTGCGTGGCGAAGACAAGCGACGCTCCGCGCTCGCCGACATGCCGCCGGATGACCTGCCAATATTTTCCCGCGCGACTTGGGTCCACATGCACGAGCGGCTCATCCATCACAAGCACCGCCGCGTCCGCCGCCAGCGCGCGCGCCACGGATAACCGCGCCTGTTCGCCTGCTGAAAGAGTATCGGGCCGGCTTTCGCGACGATCCGTCAGGTCAAATTCTTCCAGCCACCGACCGACGCTGGATTCATCGATCGCCGCAATGTGTTCCGCAACGGTGAGATGCGGCCACAGTCCGCCGTCGGCCGGCACCCAGAACAGCGGGACGCGATGCGGTCCGCGGTTAAATTCAGCGGCGAGATTTCCCTCGTCCGGCTTTTCAAATCCGACCAAAAGATTTAGCAACGACGTTTTGCCCGCACCTGAATGTCCCAATACGGCCGTGACCCCGGCCTCAATCGACAGAGTCACGTCGAGCAGTCGTCGCCCGAGGCCAACTCCCTCCAGTTTCCACAATGTGTTGTTCATCGGGGTGCCCACCATCGCCGCGTTCCCAGGGCCAGCACGCAAATCAGGATGGGTGCGGCAAACGTCGCGCACGTCATCGCCGATAGTACCGCGATTTGACCGTAGTGCATCATATTATAGAGACGCACAGTAACGGGTGTCATGCCGATGGGCGCGAGGATGGCCGAGGCGGTCAAATCCCAATAGGCCCAGATAAACAGAAGAACCACGGCCCAAAATTTTCCGCTCGTGCTGAGCCGCCAAGTGAGATCGCGCGCGGCGCGCGATTTTTGCATCAGCGCGGCAAGGTGCAAACCGCTTTGGTATCCAGTCAATTCCAGCACGCGCTTCAGCACCAAGGCCAGCGGAAGTAACACCAAGCCGAGCGTGAGCACCAATGGCACTGGCGTGTCGCGCAACGAGAGCAGACCCGGCATTTGCACGGCTGCCAAAACCGCGAGCGATAACACGAGCGGCCCAAGCAGGCCAAGGCACACCGCGACCAACAGAATCGCCTTGCCGATAACTGATCCGAAGCCGCGCCCGCGAGCAAATCGGCTCAGCCAGAAAACCATCGCGCCCGCCAGCAACGTCGCGCCCGCGGCAAATAGAAGGCTGGAAATAATTTCGCGGCCCAGAACAAAATTCTCGAGGAGCAACTTGAAGCCGCGAATCGTGCCCCACAAAACCATCGCGGCCGGAATCAGGAGCACGAAAACAAACGCAATGGCCAGATAAGTCCACGCGAACCAATGCGCTCTCCCGCCACCGGGTGTCCGGGGGGCTGGGTGCGCGCGGTTTCTTCCAAGGACAAACACGGCAGTTGCAACCGCCGCGGCTTCGCACAGCAATGGTCCCAGCATTCGGCGCAAGGATTCGCTCAACGCGAGGCCACCAGCGTTTGCGTCGAAGAGGGCCACGGTCCACGATTTCACAACCATTAGCGAAGCCATTTCCATCTCGCCAAACGTGCATAAAAAAACCACGGCGAACGCCGCAATTGGATCTCGCGCGCAACCGGCGCGAAGCAGGAACCTCCAATGGTTGAGTTTCGCAAGCAATGTTAAATCTGATCGGGCAGCAGCGGCATCGTTTTGCATCAAGCGGCGACAATGAATGGCTTCGGCAGAGATCGGGGCTGGCGAAAAATAGAGAATTACGGCGGCGACGGGCGTGAACTTCCAGCACAACAGCGCCGCGTAGAATAGTGTGTTAATCGAGGGATGGTGAATGAGAGAGAGCGAGAAATTGGCGTAGGCGTAGCCGGTGAGCAGGACGGGCGTAAAATACGGCGCGAGCAACAGGATCCAGGCAAATCGCCGGGCGGGCGCGCCGCGGTCGGCCAGCAGGGCGCACAACGGCCGCGCGAGAGCGACGGCGAGAGACGCGATGATCAAGCTCCGGAGCAAAGTCATTGGAGATATTCCGTTTTAAGCCACGCCAAACAGGCGATGCTCGCGCTGTCAATCCCGCCGAGCGGCACGCCATCCGCCGCCCAAGGTTGCAGTTGCCGCACTTCAGCAGGCAACTTGTCGACTTCCACCGGCCCGAGTGGAATTTGCCGCGACTTGCCGGAGGCCAGCTCCAGTTCGCATTTTTCCGAAAGCAAAAAATCGACGAGCTTTTGCGCGTTGCCCAGATGCCGCGCACCACGCAAAATGGCAACCGTGTTGGGAATGCAAATGGTTCCTCCATTGTCGAGGCGCACGGGGAGCATTTGGACCGGCTTGCCATCGTCTCTCGCTTCGAAGAAATCATCCGTGTCGGTCCAGCCGATATCGCAAACACCGGCGGCGACCAGGTCTTTCACGGTTGAATTGCCATTTACTTCGCGGAGATGACGCGCGAGCCGGTCCTGGTGCCAGGCGATGAGTTTATCGCGGCCCCAGAGTTGCCAGAGGACGGTGTATTGAGTGCGAGTCGTGCCATAAAGCGGCTTGGCCATGGCCACTCGATCGAGGTCGCCACTGAGCTCGTGGTGAATCGCGTCCTGGGTTGGCGCCAGCCGATTGGTGTTTATGATCCACAAACGCAGTCGCGCCGCGAATCCCGCCCAGCGGGCGTCCGGGTCCTTGAAGGCCGCCGGAATCCGTTCGTAGCCGGATCCGCGATAGGGCAACAACATGCCTTCGTCCGCGAGTTGGAGCGTGCCGAGCAGTTCGTTGTTCCAGAAAACGTCGCACCGCGGATGCGCCTTCTCCTGCAACAATAATTCGACCAGGCCGAGGGATTTGGTCGCCTCCGTGTCGTAGCGCACGGAAACGGGAATGCCGGTTTGCCGCTCGAATTCACGCAGGATTTGATCCGCGTAAATGGAATCGTGGGAGCAGTAGACAACGAGCGATTCCCGGTAGGGCGACCAAATCAAATAATAAGCGCCGAACAATGCCGCGATGAACGCGGCCAGGGCAACCAGCCGGAGGGAGAAGCCGCGATCAAGGCTGCGGGGTTGCGGGGGCGTCATTGTGTAGCGTGTCGAAATACTTTTTGATGGCCGCCTGATAACCAGGCGGGATTTGCTCCTGCACCACGGCCTCGCTGGCTTGCTGGCGAACGTCCTGAACAGCCCGCAAATATTCTTCACGCGCGGGCCCGGCGTCGGATACTTCCCGCGTCTTCCATTCCATCAGCATCTTGCCCGGTTGAAGCAGCGACGCTGATTTTTCGGGTTTGAAACCCGTCTGCGAATTTTCGCTGCCGTAAGGGCGTGGGCCAACTCCGTAACCGGACCCCATCCCCACGCCGGCGCAAAGAGAATTGCATCTGCCCTGGCAAAAAGACTCGTAGGCGGCGAGATCGCCGAGCCCGATGAAATCCTTGCCGTCCAACGGCTGCATATTGTGCAGCGCTTTCGCCATCTGCAACGCCTTGAGCGCCTCCTCGAGATTTTTCATGTCGGCCATCGCGTTGGCCAACTGCTCCAGTTCCTTCTGAGTCAGCTTGAGCGAGTCGGTCATTCCTTTCAATGCTTCGCCCGAAAGATTCGGCAGATTGGACATGGCCAGTTGTTCCAAAGCACGCTGCATGTCGGAATCCAATGCCTGTGAGTTCGCCTGTTGGTCGAGAGTGTCTTTGAGGTTCTGGAGGCGATCCATGATTTCCTGTCGCAATTTTTCGCGGGCCACCGGGTCTTTCGCCTCGGCCAGTTCCTGAGCTTTTTGCTGGAGCTCATCCAATTCTTTTTTGGCGCTGGAGACATCGCCTTTTTGCAAATCATTTTTCAGGCGGTCGGCTTTGGCCGGATCCGCGACGCCAAAACTTTGGGAAGGCGGCGGGACGTTCAAGGCGTTCTTTAATTTTTCCTCG
>DASXHY010000575.1:0-4202 GCA_036488095.1 Verrucomicrobiia bacterium
GTGCTTTGGAAACGCACGGGCGAGACGCCCGTGCCACTACGGCGAACCCCGCCTTTGCATTCCTCCATTTCCCTGCTACATAAACCGAATGCAAGCCGTCATTGATTTTTTGAAACAGAACGAATCGCGGTATGTCAACGAACTCTGCGATTACGTCCGCTTCCCCAGCGTCTCCGCACAACCGCAGCATCGCGACGACATGAAGGCGTGCGCGGAATGGGTCGTGAAGCGCTGCGAACAAATCGGATTGCAGGCGGAGCTTTGCGCGACCAAAGGGCACCCGATTGTTTTGGCGAAGACCGCCGCTCGTAGTTCCGCCTTCAGGCGGTCGGATGGCACCAAACCGCCTGAAGGCGGAACTACAAACAAACCGCATTTTCTCGTGTACGGTCATTACGATGTGCAACCACCGGAGCCGTTCGAACTGTGGAAAACGCCGCCGTTCGAACCGCGCATCGAAGGCCGGTCCCTTTTTGCGCGCGGCGCCAGCGACAACAAAGGCCAGAACCTCGCGCACCTGGCCGCCGTTGAGGCCTATTTCAAAACCAGCACGGAATTGCCGTGCGATCTGACGTTCGTGATTGAAGGCGAGGAGGAAGTGGGCAGCGCGAGCCTGGCGACGTTCTTGAAAGAGCGCCAAGCGGAGTTGAAGTGCGATGCGGTAGTGATTTCCGACACGGGGATGCCGGACAAGCGC
This sequence comes from Verrucomicrobiia bacterium, assembly GCA_036488095.1. GTDB lineage: Bacteria > Verrucomicrobiota > Verrucomicrobiia > Limisphaerales > DASXHY01 > DASXHY01. Next base: position 698 of record DASXHY010000575.1, read on the forward strand.
GTGCCGGCGCTCACGTATGCGCTGCGGGGCATTGCGGCGTTTGAAATTATTTTGCACGGGCCGGCCCGCGACCTTCATTCCGGCATTTTCGGCGGCACGGTGGATAATCCGGCGATGGCGCTTTGCCAACTGCTGGCGAAATTGCGCGATGAAGACGGGCGCGTGGCGATTCCCGGTTTCTACGATGAAGTTGAACCGCTCTCCGCCTACGAGCGGGAGCAATTTGCGCGATTGCCTTTCACCGAGGCGCAATACCAGGCCATGCTCGGAGTGCCGAAATTGTTCGGCGAAAAAGGCTACACGGCCTTCGAGCAACGTTCCGCCCGACCTACGCTGGAAATCAACGGCCTCACCAGCGGCTACCAGGGTGAAGGCAGCAAAACGATTGTGCCTTCCTGGGCGCGCGCAAAAATCACGACGCGATTGGTGCCGGATCAAAGCCCTAACAAAATCATCGAGCTGGTCACGAACCACTTGAAAAAGATTTGCCCGCCGACTGTGCGATTGGAAATTCAATCCAGCCACGGCGCCGAACCGTATCTCGTTTCGCCGACTGGCCCGCGGGCACAGGCCGCATTGCGCGCGCTGAAATCCGCTTTCGGCAGCGACCCGATTCTCATGCGCGAAGGCGGATCGATTCCGATCGTGAACGATTTCAAAAAAATTCTCGGCGCGGACACTTTGCTGCTTGGCCTCGCGCTGCCCGACGACAACGCGCATTCGCCCAACGAAAAATTCGATCTCGATTGTTTTGCCAAAGGCCAACTGATGGCGGCGCACCTCTGGCAGGAATTGGCCAGGGCGTAAGACGCGGCCAGGGCGGACGCATCTAAATTTTCATTAACACCGTGGCTTCAGCCCGGTGGTACAGCGATGGTTAATATTTTCTTCAGCCGTTTTAACGGCTTTGTGTGGGCCGATCAGAAGCCGTTAAAACGGCTGAAGGCGCTTTCGATCGATCCTACCACCGGGCTGAAGCCACGGTGTTAATGAGAGGAACGAAAAAGATTCGTGATGGTTTTGGGTTCGCGGAGAAATCATGTCGGCTACGCCTTTCATTTTTCCAATTATTCCAACTGAAAATCCACCGGCTTCCCTGAGGCCGAATCCTTCGAAATCCACACCTGAAATTTCCCCGGCTCAACCAGCCAATGCCCCGCTGTGTCGAAATATCCCAGCTCCTTGTTAGAAATGGAAAACGTCACATCGCGCGATTCGCCGGGATCGAGCCGGATTTTCTGGAACCCTTTCAGCTCACGCACCGGCCTCGGGCCCGCCGACGCCGCCACGTCCCGAATATAAAGCTGCACCACTTCCGTTCCAGAGCGCGCGCCGGTATTTTTTATTTGCGCGTGTGCCGTCAGCGTGTCGCCTGACTTGATCGTCGGCGCGCTGAGTTGGACGGGGCTGTATTCAAACGTGGTGTAGGTCAGCCCGTAGCCGAAAGGATACAACGGCGTAATCGGCGCATCCACGTAGTTGCCCTTGTATTCCCCGATGCCGGGCCGGCCGGTGTTGAAATGATTATAATAAATCGGAACCTGCCCCACGTCATACGGAAACGAAATCGTCAGCCGCCCCGCCGGGTCCACGTCGCCAAACAACACATCCGCCACACCGTTTCCGCCCTGCACGCCTCCGTGCCATGCCTCCACGATGGCCGCCGCGTTCGTGCTGATTTCCGGAATCGTCAACGGCCGCCCATTGAACAAAACCACAATCACCGGTTTGCCCGTCGCCGCCACCGCTTGGAATAATTCCAATTGCCGCCCGGGAACGCCGAGCTTCGTCCGGCTTTTACTTTCGCCGCTCCAATCGCGCGGCTCGCCCAGCGCCAGAATCACTACGTCGGCCGCCTTTGCATCCTTCACGGCGCGATTAATATCGGCCGTCGCATTCGTGATATTGCAGCCCGGCGAAATCGTCAGCTTCGCGCCCGCCGGAAGTTTCGCGCGAATCCCAGTCGCGAGCGACACCGCATCCTTTGGCTGCCCGCGCGAAGCCCAGCATCCGAGCATTTCGCCCGCCGCATCCGCCAGCGGCCCAATCAGCGCAATTTTTTTCACCGACTTCGAAATCGGCAGCGCGCCATTTTCATTTTTCAACAGCACGCACGATTTCGCCGCCGCCTCGCGCGCGAGCGCCACCGCGTCCGGTTTCAGATACGCGCCTTTGTAAAGATTTTCGTCGATATAAGGCTGGTCGAAAAGTCCCTTGATAAATTTCACCCGCAGGATGCGCCGCACCGCTTCATCGATGGTTGTCTGCGATACTTTTCCCTCCTGGATTTGCTGCGGCAACGTGTCGTAATTGCTCGACACCATCTCCATGTCCACACCCGCCGTGATCGCCAGCCGCGCCGCCTCGTCGTCGTCCGCCGCCACCCCGTGATCGATCAATTGCTCAACCGCCTGGTAATCGCTCACGACCATGCCCGTGAATTTCCATTCGTCGCGCAAAATGTCGTTCAGCGTATGGCGGTTCGCCGTCGCCGGAAAACCGGACAGGCAATTGAACGAGCTCATGATCGTCCACGCGCCCGCATCCACGCCCGCCTTGAATTGCGGCAAATAAAAATTGCGCAACGTGTAGTCGGAAATTTCCGTCGTGTTGTAATCGCGCCCGCCCTCCGCCGCGCCGTAGCCGACGTAGTGTTTCACGCACGCGACCAAGTGATCCGGCGCCGCGCAATTCGTCCCTTGGAACCCGCGCACATTTGCCGCAGCGTAGAGACAGCCCAGGTAAGGGTCCTCGCCAAAACCCTCCGCCGTGCGCCCCCAGCGCGGATCGCGGGCCAGGTCGACCATCGGCGCAAAGGTCCAGTCATTGCCTCCAGCGGAAGTTTCGCGCGCGGAAATACGTTGCGTGCGCTCAAAAAGCTCCGGCTCCCACGCGCACGCCTGGCCGAGCGGGATGGGAAAAATCGTGCGAAAACCATGAATCGCATCAACCCCGAAAATCAGCGGAATGCCGAGCCGGCTTCCCTCCACGGCGAGCCGCTGCAGGGTATTGCGTTGCGTGGGGGACTCGATGTTTTCCCCACCGCCGAAAAACGATCCCATCCCGCCCCGTTCAATCCGCTCCTTGTATATTTTTTCCGTGCCCACGTCGCGCGTCGTCTGGTGAAGCTGGCCGATTTTTTCCTCAAGCGTCATCTCCGCCAGCAAATCCGCCACGCGCTTCTCCACTGGTTGCGTCGGATCCTCGTAAACGTCCTTCATTCCGTTCTTATTAAAGTCAAACCAACCCGCATGATACATATCCGTGGTTGCTGCAACGGCATTCATGACAAAAAGTGTCCCAATGAGAAAAAACGCTCTTTTCATTTCCGTCACTGTGCCTCTCGACGGGGATGAACTCAAATGGTTTTCGTGGGACAGGCATCCTGCCCGTCTCCATCTCTTATGGTCTGCTTGCGGGACTTTCCGAAAATGTCAAAAGGGGCTTGCCAATGCCAAAAAAGCGCTCATAAATCCCTCATCACGGTTGTCGTCTCTCAATTATG
>DASXHY010000595.1:0-6359 GCA_036488095.1 Verrucomicrobiia bacterium
CCATCGCCGATTCCGTCGCACCGCTCCAGCGCTCCTACGAAATCGTCATCACCGACGATTGCAGCCGGGACAATTCCTGGCAGGTGCTCAAAGAACTCGCGGCGGCGGACCCGCGCATCCGCGCGCAACGGTTCGCCTTCAACTGCGGGCAATCGGCCGCCTTGTGGGCCGGCATGAAAGCTTCCCGCGGTCAAATCATCGTCACGCTCGACGCCGATTTGCAGAACGATCCCCAGGACCTCGCGAAACTTTTGGACGGCGTGAAAAATTTTGACTGCGCGTGCGGCAGCCGCGTCGAGGCGCGCGGCAAAGGCGACAGTTTTGTGCGCGTGATTTCCTCCCGCATCGCGAATTGGGTGCGCAACAAACTCTCGGGCGAGAGCATTAGCGACGCGGGCTGTTGTTATCGCGCATTCAAGCGCGAGTGCATCGAGAACCTGAAATTTTTCAAGGGCATGCATCGTTTTATGCCCACGCTGTTCAAAATCGAAGGCTTCACCGTGACCGAAGTGCAGGTGAGGACCAATCCGCGCATGGCCGGAAAAAGCAATTACGGGATCGGCAACCGCTTGTTCGCTTCGTTTTACGATCTGCTGGCCGTGCGCTGGATGAAAAAACGAATGTTCCGCTATAAAATTACGGAGAGGACGGACCCGTAGGACAGGCATCCTGCCTGTCTCTATTATTGGCTTTCGCGCGGAGAAGGTTAGAGACAGGCGGGACGCCCTGTCCTACGCACTCCGCGTCTTCTTCCCAAACTCCGCATCCAGCGGAATCAATGCCGTCACGATGAATCCTGGAATCGTCGCCAGCATCACCCAAACAAAAAAATTCTGGTAGCCGAGATGTTGCTGCAGCCAGCCGCTCCACATTCCCGGCAGCATCAGGCCCAGCGCCATGAAACCCGTGCAAATGGCATAATGCGCCGTCGCATGCCGTCCGCGCGCGATGTAAATCATGTAAAGCATGTAGGCCGTGAAACCAAATCCATAACCGAACTGCTCCAACGCTATGCAACCGCTGATAAGCGTCAGGTTGGCCGGTTGCGCGTGCGAGAGATAAATGAAAATGGCATCGGGCAAATGCATCGCGAGGACCATTGGCCAGAGCCATGCGCGCAATCCGCCGCGCGAAACTAAAATTCCGCCGATGATTCCTCCGGCCATTAACGCAATCACCCCCACGGTTCCATAAACTACACTGAACTCCTTTTCGCTGATCGCGAGTCCGCCCACAGCGTGCGGATCCAGCAGAAACGGTTGTACCATTGGGAGCAGTTGCGCTTCCCCGAAGCGATAGAAAACCAGGAACAGCAGCAGCGCGGCAATTTTTGGCTTTTCGAAAAATGTGAGAAACGTTTGCAAAAATTCTTCGAAGAAACGGGGCAGGGAACCCGGCTCGCCCGGTTTATCGCTGGGCGGCCGCGGCAAAATGAACCCGTGATAAGCCCCGAGTGCGCCGAACAGGGCTGCCATTCCCGCAAACGCTATTGCCCACGCAGTTGTTTCATTGCCGGTGTGATCCTTGATTTCGGCCGCGATAAAAATAAACGGACCTTTCACGAACAAAGTCGCGACGCGATAGAGCGTGCTGCGCACGCCGACGAAAAAAGATTGTTCCCCTTCCGAAAGCGCAAGGATGTAAAAACCGTCCGCCGCAATATCGTGCGTGGCCGAACTGAGCGCGATCAGCCAGAAGAGAACGAGCGAAAGCGGAACAAAATGCGCGCCCGGCAGTGCCAGCGCGACCCCGGCAAAAGCGAACCCGAGCACACATTGCATCCGCCAGATCCACACCCGCCGCGTCTTGAGCATATCCACCACGGGGCTCCACAGCGGTTTGATGACCCATGGCAGATAAAACAAACCCGTGTAAACGCCGATCCGCGTGTTCGAGACGCCCAAAGCCTTATAGAGCACCACCGAAATTGTGGTGACGATCGCATTCGGCAGACCTTCCGCGAAATAGAGCGTCGGAATCCACGTCCACGGATTGCGCGTGACGGGCGTGGGCGTGTTGACGCTGGTTTCGGGCACGAGTTCGTTTAGCAACAAAGTTTCAACGGGAGCAAGCTTAACCGGAGCGCCGGCGTCCCGCCGGCAAGACGATTCGTTACCGGCCGGCGAGACGCCGGCGCTCCGATTGTTGTTTCAAGTTGCCGCCATTCCGCCAGGTGCTAAATTCAACGCGAACCCAAAATCAGCCCGCGCGCCGTGCCGCGCTAATGAATTATGAGCGACAAAACGAAATGGAGCCTCGAGGCGGATTTTATCCAGGCCTGCAATTGCGATTACGGCTGTCCTTGCGAATTCAGCGCACCACCGACCACCGGTTTTTGCGAGGGCATGGGCGCGTGGAGCATCAGGCGCGGCACCTTCGGCAATGTTAAATTGGACGGCCTCGGTGTCGCATTCGCCGCCCACTGGCCCAAGGCGATTCACGAGGGCAACGGCACGTGCGGCCTGCTGTTCGACGAACGCGCCACGCCGGCGCAACGCGAAGCCCTGCTCCAGATTTGCAGCGGCCAGGCGGGCGGGATGCCCTTCGAGATCATTGTGACGACATTCTCGAAACTTCTGGAGCCGCGATATGTGCCCTTCAAGTTCAATTTCAATGGCCGCAACAGCAGCGTGCAAATTGGCGATGCCATGGATGTCGCGGTCGAGCCGATTAAAAATCCGGTGACTGGCGAGCCCGAAAGTGTTCGCATCGAACACTCGACCGGTTTTATTTTCAAAAATGCGGAATGCGTCTCCGCCGCAAAGATGAATGTGAACGTGGGTGAATTGAAATTTTCGTGGCCGAACAAGGCGGCATTCGTGACGCAGGTTAAATATGGGAATTAACAGGAGAACGCAGAGGAGACGGAGAGAGGCCGTTTTCCTGCCGAGCGTTTTTAGCCTCTGTTCTCTCTGTTAGCTCCTGTTCAAAGCATGGAAACCATTCTCAAACGTGACCGGTTGATCGTGTTTGTGGCGCTCGCGGCTGCCACGCTGCTCGCGTGGGGTTATATGGTTCGCGAAGCGCGAGGCATGAATCTCACCGGCGCCTGCTGCTGCGCCGGCATGAGCATGTCCGGCCCGGACGTCCATCCGTGGTCCACTGCGACCCTCGTTCCACTGTTTCTGATGTGGGCCGAAATGATGGTCGCCATGATGCTTCCCTCCGCCACGCCGATGATCCTGACCTTCGCCAAAGTCCAACGGAACCGGCGCGAACAGGAACGTCCTTTCGTCGCCACGGGAATTTTCCTGCTCGGTTATTTGGCAGTCTGGATCGGGTTCAGCGCCATGGCCGCCGTCATGCAATGGGCCTTGCACGCGAAAGCGTTGCTCTCGCCCACCATGGTTGGCACCAGTTCCGCGCTCGGCGGCGCGCTGCTCGTCGCCGCGGGAGTCTTCCAGTGGACGCCGTTTAAAAACAAATGCCTGGCCGGTTGTTGTTCACCGCTCAATTTCCTGATGACCGCCTGGCGCGAGGGCAGGCGCGGCGCGTTCATCATGGGTCTGAAACACGGCATGCATTGCCTGGGTTGTTGCTGGCTCCTGATGTTGTTGTTATTCGTCGCCGGTGTGATGAATATCTGGTGGATCGCCATCATCACTGTGCTGGTGCTTCTCGAGAAAATCGTGCCGCGCGGATTATTCCTGGGGAAAATCACAGGCGCGCTCTTCGTCGCCTGGGGCGTGTGGATGATAGTCGGACGGCCCGGATAAAAGTAGGAGACGAGGTAACGAGTCTCTAATTTTTAACGGCCCGTTAACGAATGCTCTAATCATCATCCACGACTTTCACGGCCCAACTCGGATACGGTGTTTGCGTGCCTTTCACGGAGCGCCAGAGAATTTGGTTCAGCACATCTTCGGAGCATTGATCCGGCAGCGTCAGCGGCAATCGCGCCGAGACGTAGGCGTCCTTGCGCAGTTGTGAGTCTAAAATTCTCTTTGGAGACGAATTCATCGTGTCCAGCGGCACATTGTTCGTGACCGAGTCAAACGGGGTGAAATCCGGCGCGTCCGCAAAGCAATCGAACATCGGCGTGGCCGTCGCATCAAACTGGTTCATGGGCGGCAGGCCGAGGATGAGTTCCATCGTGCGCAGCAAACTGGTTTGATTGTATTGCGTGCTCACTACTGTGTGGCGTTTCGTGTAGGGGCTGACGACATAAGCCGTCGTGCGGTAGCCGCTCACGTGATCCCAGCCGTTCTGCGGGTCGTCTTCGATGCCAAAAATGCAGGTGTCCTTCCAAAACGCACTGTGGCTCACCGCGTCAATGACCTTGCCCACCGCCAGGTCATTGTCCGCCACCTGGGCCTCGGGTTTCGGCGCGCCGGCTTTCACTCCGCTGGTGTGGTCGTCCGGCAGCCACAAAATGGTAAACTCCGGATATGTTCCCGACTGCCCGAATCGCTTCAGGTCTTCAATAAATTTCGCGGCCCGCACCTGGTCCGGCACGTTTAGGCCCCAACTCGGAAAATCCTGGCGCATATACGGACGCAAAGATTCGACGTCCGGCTCGCACGTATAGGTGATTTCATTCGAGCCGTACGTGAAATCGCGATACGCGTCCAGGAACGTAAATGCTTTTTTGTGTTTCTCCGTCCAATGACTGTGGCCGGTCGTGAATTCGTCGTAATCGCGAAAGGTTTTTCCGTGAGCGAGCGCGTCGTCCCAAATAAAACCCGCGGGCGAATAGGCCAGCGCATCGGCGCTGTCCAAGTCGCCGCCGCTCGGATAGCTTCGCGGCCACCCGGCGAATTCACGCTCCACATAATCGGTCGCAAGGGCGGTGTCCGCCCAATTATGCCCGTCCGCGCTCAGGATGCTTGAGCAGTAAGTGTTGTCCAACAGCGTGAATTCCCGCACCAGCTTGTGTTCGTTCGGCGTGACCCGCTCGCCGAAAACGCACAGGCTCGCGTCGCCGTTGGCGTTCGTTATATCGCCGAACACCTGGTCGTAAGAGCGATTTTCCTTGATGATATAAATCACGTGTTTGAACACGCTCGGCTCACCGACGCGCTCGGGCACCGGCCGCGCCGCCACATCGGCCCGCGGCGGCAACTTGGCTTGCGTCAGCAGTGGATAACGCAAATCCGCCAGCGCCTTCTGGGTGAATGCGGCTAATTCTTCCGCGTCCGGCACCGGCACAATCGAGAGCGAACCGCAATATTGATGCGTGTTGAAACCGGCGCCCGTCCCCATTCCGCGCCCCGGCTTCTGTGTGCTCTCGGGCATGCTTTTGATATTTGCGACGTAAATCATGTTGCGTCGCGCATCCCGCACGATCGCGCCCGGAAACCAGCCCACGGGAATCAGGCCCAGCAGTTTCGAAGCGCCCGGATTGAACTGAAAAACCGCCACCGCATTTTGGGTGCCGTTGCAGACAAAAAGCGTTTTCCCGCGCTTATCAAACGCGAGCGCGTTCGGTTGCGCGCCGAATAAATCGCCGGGATCCTGCCGCGCGCAAATGGTCTCCACGATTTTATCCTCGCGCGTATCGATGACATTCAGCGAGTCGCTGCCGGCGTTGGCTACCACCAGATATCTGCCATTGGGCGAAACCGCGAGCGCGCACGCATGGACGCCGGTGAGAATATTCTGTTCCCAATCGTCACTCTCGGGTTTTGCGTCCAGATCTATCACGGACACCGACCCTTCATCGGCAATGTAACGATTGTCCACTCGCACGAAGGTGCCGCGGCCGGCCGGCCCGGTGAAACTGTGCGCGTCCGGGCGGCGACCGCCCCAATTACTCACATACGCCTTGTGCCCAACGAGCGCGACATCAAACGGCGCCACACCCACGTCCCAAAGCCGCAGCACTTTGCCGCTTACCGCGTCCAATTCCGCGAGGCGGTTGGAAAGATTCAGCGCGACATAAAGCCGCTTGCCATCGCGCGAAACCGCGATGCCGGCGGGGATTTCATCCTTGCGGCGCGGCGCATTGGCGAGCGGCAGCGCAAGGGAAAACAATGCGGAAACCCCCGAATCCTTGCCGACGCCAAAAACTTTTATGTCACCATTGACGTTCGCCAGGTAAATCCGCGAACCATCCGGCGAGAAAACCAGCCCGGTGAAACTCAGCTTCGCTTTATCTTCCGGATTAAGAATTGGCGCGTTGAGCAGCGTATCCAACGAAACTTTGTCCGCCGGAAAATTAACATGCTGCAAAATTTTCCCCGTGACGGGATCCATTACCACGAGTTCGTGCGTGAGGCCGGCGGTCACCAGCAGTTTTCCATCCGGGCTGAGGGCGAGCGCATTCGGCCTCATGCCGGGCAATTCAACGAGCGTCCCCGCGGGCGTGACAAGCTGATTTGCGGGCGTCATCAATCCGCCGGAAATGTGACCCACGGGCG
>DASXHY010000606.1:0-6097 GCA_036488095.1 Verrucomicrobiia bacterium
ACTTACAAAACAGCAATTGACTCGGTGCAACGGATTGAGGAACTGATTTTTCTCATTCGCGGGCAGCGCGTCATGCTGGATTCGGATCTGGCTAAAATTTACGGGGTAGCGACGAGACGGTTGAATGAGCAGTTTCGCCGAAACATTGGAAGATTTCCCAAGGACTTTGCGTTTCAGCTTACAAATCAGGAACTTGCAATCTTGAGGTCGCAATTTGCGACCTCAAGTTCCCATGGTGGTTTGAGACATTTGCCGGTGGTTTTCACCGAACACGGCGCATTGATGCTCGGCAACATTTTGAACAGCAAAACCGCCGTGGAAGCCAGCATCCGGGTGGTGCGCGCGTTCGTGTGGATTCGCGAACAACTGACCGCGAACAAAGAGCTTTCTCAAAAATTAAATGAACTGGAGAGCTGTGTCGGGGAACACAATGGAGCCATCGCCAATTTATTCGAAGCCATTCGGCAGTTGTTAAATCCCGAGGAAAAACCCCAGCGAGAAATCGGCTTTCATATCCGGGAACAGTCACCTGCCTACCGAGTCAGGCCGAAAAAGAAAATTTAATCCATGCCCAGCACACGCGACATACGCCGGCGCATCAAGTCGGTCAAGAACACGGCGCAAATCACAAAGGCCATGCAAATGGTCGCCTCGTCGAAGATGCGCAAGGCGCAACTGGCCGCCCTGGCGGGCCGCCCGTATGCGTCGCTGATGAATACCATGCTGGCGCACGTGGTCGGGCACGCCGGCGACTTCAACCATCCGCTGATGCAAAAGCGCGACGTGAAGAAACGCGCAGTGATCCTCGTCAGCACGGACAAGGGCCTGTGCGGTGCATTGAATTCAAACCTGACGCGCGAGGCGGCGAAGTTCGACAAAGGCACGACGATATTTGTTGCCGCCGGCAAGAAAGGCGCGCAATTCGTGGCGCGCACCAAGCGGCAACTCGCGGCGGAATTCACTTACAAAGACGCGCCGATGTTCGCCGAGGCGCGGGCGATTTCAAAATTCGCGCAGGAAATGTTCGTCAAAGGCGAAGTGGACGCGGTGGACATCCTGTTCACGAATTTCATCAACACGCTGTCGCAAAAGCCGGAAGTGATGCCGCTGTTGCCGATTGGGGAATTGAGGAGCGTGGAAGCGGGTGCGCACGCGCACGGGACTGAAGCGGCGCTGGAAAAATCCGAACTCGAATATATTTTTGAGCCTGGGCCGGAAGGCGTGCTTGGGTCGTTGCTGCCGCACTACATGAATTTTCAGATTTACCAAATCCTGCTCGAAGCCAAGGCTTCGGAGCACAGCTCGCGCATGGTGGCGATGAAGAACGCGACCGACAACGCGAAGCAGCTCATCAAAGACCTGACGCTCGAGTACAACAAATTGCGCCAGGCAAACATCACGAAAGAACTTTTGGAAATCACCACCGCCCAGATGGCATTGGGCAATTAATCTCATGAATAAAGGCAAAATCGTTCAAATCATCGGCCCGGTCGTGGACATCGAGTTCGCGGATAAACTCCCGGCGATCTATAACGCGCTTACAATTGATTTCACCCCGCCGGGTGCGCCGGCCAAAATCAAGCTGACGCTCGAAGTGCAGCAGCATCTCGGCGACAACTGGGTGCGCGCCGTGGCCATGAGCACCACTGAAGGTCTCAAGCGCGGCATGGAAGTCATCGATGCTGGCGCGCCGATCTCGATGCCCGTGGGCGAAGCCGTCATGGGGCGAGTGTTCGACGTGACGGGCCAGGCCGTGGACGAGCAGGGCGAAGTGAAGGCGGACAAATATCTTCCCATTCACCGCGCCGCGCCGCCCTTGGTTGAGCAATCCACCAGCCCGCAGATTCTGACGACCGGCATCAAAGTCATTGACCTGATTTGCCCGTTCTTGAAGGGCGGCAAAGTCGGCGCGTTCGGCGGCGCCGGCGTCGGCAAGACCGTCGTCATCATGGAATTGATCAACAACATCGCGAAGCTGCACGGCGGTGTGTCGATGTTCGCCGGCGTGGGCGAACGCACGCGCGAAGGCAACGATCTTTACAACGAAATGATCGAGGCCGACGTCATCAAAGTGGAGAAGGACGAGAAAGGGCATCCGAAAAAGGGCGCGAACGGCATGCCGATTGTCAAGCCGGGCTCACGCATCGGCCTGGTTTACGGCCAGATGAACGAACCCCCGGGCGCGCGTTTGCGCGTGGCGCTTTCGGCGCTGGCGGTGACTGAATATTTCCGCGACGAAAAAAATCAGGACGTGCTCCTGTTCGTTGATAACGTTTTCCGCTTCTCGCAAGCCGGTTCGGAAGTGTCCGCGTTGCTGGGCCGCACGCCGAGTGCCGTGGGTTATCAACCGACGCTCGCCGCCGAAATGGGTGACTTGCAGGAGCGCATCACTTCGACCAAGAAAGGTTCGATCACGAGCTTCCAGGCCGTGTATGTGCCGGCGGACGATTTGACCGATCCCGCGCCGGCCACGACGTTCGCGCATTTGGACGCGACCATCGTGCTGGAGCGTTCCATCGCGGAATTGGGCATTTATCCCGCCGTGGATCCGCTGGCCTCGAGCTCGCGCGCGCTGTCGGCGGATATTGTCGGCCAGGAACATTACGACGTCGCCCGTGGCGTGCAGAAGGTTTTGCAACGCTACAAAGATTTGCAGGACATCATCGCGATCCTGGGCATGGACGAATTGTCGCCGGAAGACAAGACGACCGTGTTCCGCGCGCGCAAGATTCAACGTTTCTTGAGCCAGCCGTTCACGGTGGCGCAGGTCTTCACCGGCATCGAAGGGCAACAGGTGCCCGTGGCGGAAACGGTCCGCGGCTTCAAAGAAATCCTCGAGGGCAAGCACGACGACGTGAACGAGGTGAATTTCTATATGAAGGGCGGAATTGACCAGATTAAAGAGAGCAAGTAGTTGAGTGATTTGTTAAATCAGTTAAATGAGTTAAATCAGGCAACGCCGACACTCGTTTAACAATTTAACGAATCACTAATTTAACGGACAACATGGCCGCAACATTAAAACTGGAAATCGTGACGCCGGACGCGAAGGTGTTCTCCGAGGACGTGGAGATGGTCACGCTGCCGGGCGTGGAAGGCGAGATGGGAATTTATCCGCACCACGTGCCGTTGATGACGCAAATCGTGCCGGGCGAAATCATCGCGCGCAAGGGCGGGCGGGATTATTTCCTGGCGATTGGCGAAGGCTTCGTGGAAGTCACGGGCGATCATGTGGCGATTCTCGCGGACATGGCAATTCGCGCGGAGAATATTGACGAAGCCAAGGCGGAAGAAGCGCGCCGTCGCGCCGAGGCCCGATTGGCGGAGAATTTGGGTAATGAAGAATCGGCGGCGGTGCAAGCCGCGCTGGCGCATTCGACGGCGCAGCTCAAGGTCAAGCGGCGCGGGAAGTGATTCGATTTAGAATAACAAATCAAAGCCGCCGGAATTCGGCGGCTTTTTTATTTTGCCACGATGGGCGCAAACGTGAGGCGGCGACGATATTTGATTCGTAAATCGTAAATCGTAAATCGCAAATTCTTCCTGGGGGGCTGCGGACTTTTTTCGCCACAGTCATCACTTCCTTCTAAGCACTTTCTGAATCGAACCTTGCTCGTCTTTGTAGGTGAATTGGGAATCGGTGACCGAGAGAATTTGATCGCGGCTTTGTTTGGTTGCACCGAACTGATTTGACTCGAAATTCGTAATCGCGGTCAGCATGTAACCGTTCTGCACGAGCCAGGTGCCGCTGGCTTTCGGCGCCGGATGGGATTGAGCGTCCTTGTAAATCGTGCCCTGCCAGTGAGCGGTTCCGTTGGGTTGATAGGCGCTGTAAAGCAGAACGCCCATCGCTTGCGGCACATTGGTGTAGGAAAACATCCACGAGCCAACCAATTTTCGGGCAAGTTCTTTATCGGGAATTGCCGCGGCAGGCGCGTCGCTTTTATGGAATGTCGAATTTTTCGCGGCTCCGTTGTTGGCGAAAACCAACACCGAGTCGTTGAGCTTAACGATGGTGCCCATTTCACGATTGTTCACCGGTTTATTGTCCATCCCGCAACTTGTCACCAACATGAGTTGATTTCCGTTAAGTTTCCAGCCGCCGAATTCCGATCCGGTGGGAACGCTTTTATCCGGACTGCTCGCGATCATCACCCACGTGTGATTTGAGTAATAGGTGAGCCTGAGGTCCGCGGCGGGAATCTCGAGTTTCCACGAACCCACGAGTTGGCTGTCCTGAAAAGAAGATTTCCCGCAGCCCACCAACGCAACAGCCGCCGAGAGGCACATAAATGATTTGATCGCCGCCGTTCGTTTCACACGTTCAACTTTTGTTCCACAACGTTTTCGTTGGGGGTCCATTTGCGGAGCAGGGTGGGGATGCGGACTTTTTTGGGCATATAAATTTTGAGATCAATATTCCCACTTTTGAACCAAATCAGAAAAAAGATTACAAACTGGTCCGAGTGAGTGCAGGCTATAAGCTCGTTCTAGAATCTTATGTGCCTTTGCCAAATTAACAAAAGTGCTCTGAAGTACGTCTCCATAAAATTCGATCCAAATAATGCCGTTCTCTTCCGAATAAAAATCCAGCCCTAAGCCAGAAGGCATCGTAGTTATTAGTGAAATGCCAGGTTTTGTAAATTGTGCGAGAAAATTAGTCGCGTCTGAAACAGGGAATTTGGTTTCAGGGCCTCCCACCCGCTCGCCGGAAGCACGATTAAAGTAAGATAGTTGAATTTCTTTTCGTAATTTTTTCACGGCTTCACAGTTGCTCGAAATCAGTAGTCTAGAGACTTACACTTTGTTCCTCCGCCACCAGCGCCTCAAATTCCCGCAAACTCGGTTTGATTTCGCGCGGTTCGCCGAAGTAGCCGTCTACGACGTCGGGGGTTTTCAGGCCGTTTCCAGTGATGCAAAGCACGGCGGAATCTTCGCGCGGGATTTTTCCGCACGCAATGAGTTTCTTGGCCACGCCGACAGTTACGCCACCGGCAGTTTCCGTGAAAATGCCTTCCGTTTCGGCCATCTCCTGGATAGCCTCGCGAATTTCCTCGTCATTCACGTCTTCGGCCGCGCCATCGGTTTCCCGCATCGCCTTGAGCGCGTAAAATCCATCCGCGGGGGTGCCGATAGCGAGCGATTTGGCGATGGTGTTCGGTTTCACCGGTTTGAAAAAATCGAGGCCGGCTTTGTGCGCGGCGGAAATCGGCGAACAACCCGTCGCCTGCGCGCCGTGCAAATGTGATTCGGATTCCGCGATCAGGCCGAGCTTCACCAGTTCCTGATAGCCTTTGTGAATCTTGGTGAGCAAAGAGCCGGAAGCCATCGGCACCACAGTATGCTGCGGCCAGTGCCAGCCCAGTTGCTCGGCGATTTCGTAGGCCATGGTTTTCGAACCCTCGGCGTAGTAGGGCCTCATGTTCGTATTGACGAACGCCCAGTTAAATCTGCCCGCGACTTCGGCGCAAAAACGGTTCACTTCATCATAATCGCCTTTAACGGAAATGACGTTCGCGCCGTAAACGAGGGAGTTCAGAACTTTTTCGCGCTCAAGGTCGGAGGGAATGAACACGTACGCTTTCAAGTACGAAGCGGCGGCATTGGCGGCGACGGAATTGGCCAGGTTGCCCGTCGACGCGCACGCGACGGTATCGAACCCAAGCTCGCGCGCGCGGTTTAACGCGACGCTGACGACGCGGTCTTTGAAGGACAGGGTGGGGTAATTGACGGCGTCGTTTTTAATCCAAAGTTCGCGAATGCCGAGGCGGCGGCCGAGCCGGTCCGCTTTGATGAGCGGCGTGAAACCGACTTGCAGTCCGAAGGTTGGGTCATTTTCGAGGGACAGGAGTTCGCGATAGCGCCACATGCTTTTCGGCCGCGAAGCCAGGGCGGTGCGCGTCAGTGATTTTTTGATTTCGTCGTAATCATAAACGACTTCGAGCGGGCCGAAGTCGAATTCGCAGACGTGCGTGGCCGTGAGCGGATATTCCCGCCCGCATTCGCGGCATTTCAACGCCTTCATGAAGCCTTCGTGTTTCATAAATTGCTGTAGCGACGGTCTGTGACCGCCGGATTCTTTTTGCAACTTCTGATG
>DASXHY010000623.1:0-2517 GCA_036488095.1 Verrucomicrobiia bacterium
GAACGGAATACGGCGGATTATCGCCGCGTGTTCGAGCTCGATCCGGCGATCGATACTGCCAAGGTTTCAGCAAAGATCGAGCAGGGTATTCTGACGGTAACGCTGCCGAAATCCGAACGGGCTAAACCCAGGAAAATCACAGTAAGCTGATTAAGTTGAGTGCCACTCATCCCGCGCCTGCTTGTTGGGCGCGGGATTTTTATTTTAGCGTGCGGCGGCTGCGAACCAATTGAATGGCTAACGCCGCAGCCCACCCCGAAACACAATCACAATTAAAAAGAAAAACCCGCGGAACTGATGTTCCGCGGGTGCTTGGAAAAATAGCCCTTACGGCTCGGACAAAATCTTGGCCCTTTGCTCGTGATATTGCTGCGGTGTCAATTGATCCGCTCGATACTGCTGGAGCAACTCGTCGAGCTTTTGCTGCTTCGCCGCAGGGAGTGAGGACGGTGGGCCGGACAATTGCGGCAGCGTCATAGCCGGCTGAGGCGACTTTTGTGTGGGTTTCGCGGTTGGTTTCGGCGCGGCATGAGTTCCAGGCGGATTTTCCGTGTTCGCCATCGCCGGAGCAGGCGCCGGATTGGCTGCGGCGGCGGCTTCGTTCGCCTTCATTTTCTGGTCCAGGGCCTCCCGCAATTTTTCGCTGTCCGCGGAATTGGCCGGAGTCACTGGAGCCGGACTATACATAGGAGCGGGAGCCGCCTCCGAAGGCGCCGGAGATTTCGCGACTGGAGCGGCCGGGGCTGCGGGCTTGGTGGCGACAGGCGCGGCGGGCGCCGGCTTGACCGGAGCGGCGGGAGCCTCCTGAGTCTCGCGCATCTTTTCGTGCAACGCTTCATGGAGTTGGTCAGAACTTGCCGGGGCGGCGGGCATCGGCGTGGCCGGTTGTGAAATTTCAGGCGCGGGTTTGGCCGGCGGATTTTCGTAAGCGGGCGCGGCAGGTGTGCTCTTGACCACCGGCGGCGCGGGTTTCTCGGTGGCCGGGGCCGGCGGAGGAGCGGGCGCTTTTTTTGGTTTTTTCGCCGGTGCAGGCTTCTTTGCCGCGGGCGGCGGAGCTGAATTGGTCTGAGGCGCTTGCGCGTCCAACTGTTGCATTTTTTCTTCCAATGCCTGGCGCGCGCGGATTTGCGCGTCGTTATCATACGCTCGAAGCAAGGCAGGGGTGAGGCACATGGCGACCGCGCAGGCCAACAGGAGCTGTCGTGAAATCTGCATGGAAAGCTTAATTACGATAAAAACGTGCGCATGGCAACACTTTCCCCGTGGCTGCATTCCTTATTTTTTGCTAATGAGCCCCAGGTCCGGCCAGCCGTCGCCAGGCGCCAGCGGACGGGTAACAAACGATGGAGCGCCGGACGATTTGCCAGACTTCGGCGCGGCTGATTTTGATGCGGTTCCGCGGGTCGAGCACATTTCCCGAGCGCAACCGGCTGATCGTTTTCAATCCAATCAAAATCGGCCAAGCACAGGCCAGCCGCACGCGCATTTGGCCGAAAGGAATCAGGTTCGTATATTGCCAGCCGGCGGCGAGGTGCGATTCCGCGAGGTCAAGATATTGATTATAGAGCGGCCGGAATTTCGGCTCGTTTTCCGGGCGCAACAAATCCGCGGGAGCCAATCCGATGGCGGCGAGTTTTTCCGCGGGCAAATAACAACGGCCTTTCGCCAGGTCGGCGGGAATGTCGCGGAGGATATTGACCAGTTGTAGCCCCTTGCCAAATCGCACTCCCAGGTCCTCAAAAGAGGAACTGGCGATTTGGGTCGGCGAAAACTGGTGCGCCAGGCAAATGTGCGTCCAAAATCTGCCCACGCAACCCGCCACACGATAGGTGTAATCATCCAGTTCGGCGTCTGTTTGCAGCGCAACGATCGGTTGGAGTTCAAGCTTCGGCTTGTCCGCGAAATGCGCGCCACCAAATCTTTTTAGATCCAATTCCTGTCCGCTGGTGATAACATCTAGCACTTCGCGGATGTGGCTCGCGTCGGCGGCGGATTGGGCCTGCAACAGCGCGAGGCTCTCCTCGACTTTTTCCAGCAAGACACGCTCGGCGGGCGCGCCCTGTTGTTGCACGAGCGAGCCGAAATCCAACGGGGCCGAATTCGTCCCCAGAATTCGTTCGCGCAATGCCTGCAGCGATTTCAACCGCTGATCCACGGGCACGATTTCGGTGTCGGCGATGGTGTCCGTCGTGCGCGCGAGCAGGTAGGCAAGGCCGATTTGCGGGCGGATGGATTTCGGCAGCACGCGGAGCGTGAGATAAAACGAGCGCGAAACTTCCTTCAACAAGTCCGTCAGCAATTCATGGTTCAGGCGCGCCATCGGGGAAATGAAACACGGATTGGCCGGGGATGTCAGCACTGGATTACTCGAGATTGAACCGCAGATAAACTCAGATAAACTCAGATAAAAAGTCGATGCATTCGCGAATAATCCGTTCATCTGCGTTTATCGGCGTTCATCTGCGGTAACATTTCTTTCCAGTTCCCCCGTCCACCGCCAGCAAAACCACAACGGCA
>DASXHY010000252.1:0-3696 GCA_036488095.1 Verrucomicrobiia bacterium
TCAGCGATCGACGCCAGCGCGGTATCGTAAGAGAACATACCGGCCAGACTGATGTCCGGCGCCGGCCCCTCCGTCCAGACGTGCAAATCAAACCAAACTTCACGTCCATGTTGCTTCGCCAATTGAAGGATGTGTTGCTGCGCGGCAAGGGTGGTAATACCGGAATCAGCACCGCTGAAACTAAAAGGATCGGTGATGACCTGGTGATAGGTAAAATCTCCCACGACCAAAATGATATTCGGGTCGGCGGCCCAAATTGCAGTCGCGAGTGCCTGAAATTTTTGATAATACGCGTTGTCCACCCGCTCCTCGTTGCCCAGTTCCAGGTATTTTAAGTTGTACGGCTGAGGATGGCCGTCGGCGCCGCGCTGATCTCCCCAAACGGTGTTCGTCGGGCCGTTCGCGTACTGAATGAAATCAGCCATGTCTTGCGCCGTTTCGTTGACATTAAAATCGGGAATGGCAAGAAAACCGGCAACTTCGCAAAAATTCAAAAAGTCAGGAATGCCCCAACCGTCCGACGAATACGGATACCAGGTGCCGATGTAAGGCGCACGACGATCGCGCGGCCCGACCATTTTTTTCCATCGATAGGCCGGCGCGTTAACCATGGAACCACCGTAACGCAGCACCGTGATGCCTTGCGCCATCAACCCCTCCGCAACATCCTTGCGAACCGGCAGATTCTGAAAGCGTCCCCACGCGCCGGGCTGAAGAAAAGCATAACCGACCACCACTGAACCCGGTTGCGCCAGCGAGATTGTCACGCGGCCATTGGTATCGCTGGTCGTGGGCGACAGGGAAAATTGCAGATTTTGCCAATTGTTGCTCGTTACCAAAAGATTGGTCTGTGCGTAGACCGTGGATCCGTCCGCGCTTTCCAACGCCAGGGTCACCGGCGTCGGCGCGTCCGCGCGCATGTCCAGGACGCCCTCATAATCTTTACCGCTAATAAATGCCAGGCCCCAACGATTCAAACCGCGATTGGCGATGCCGAATTTGCCGGTCCCGCTCGTCACCGTGATTCGTTGGCTTTGCGCGCCCACGAAAGGATTCGAAGTTTCCATGAAGCATTGTCCGCTGATGGAACCGCTCGAAACGGGCGACCACATCCCGCTGATTAACCCCGGCCAGTTTTTTGCGTCATGCGGGAAAGTGACCGGGGAGCCGTTTATTTGGAAATTCTGAAACTGAACATCCTGTTGGTAATTTCTCAAACCAACTTGACCGCTCGTCAGCGGGTGCTGGGTGTCGGTGTATTGAATGACAGTGGAATCGTTCACGAGAACCGTAATGGCGGCATTGGTATATCGGACTTCAAGACTGATCCATTCATTGAGCGGCACCGCGCAGGGAACCTGGGTGATGTGTTCCCAATTTTGCCGGTGCCGTCCCAGCACGGCGAAGGCTCCGCGCGGAGACAAAGACACTTCATAACCGTTGAAAGCGTCGGCGCCCGCACCCGCTTGTGTTACTTGAAAAATGAACCCGGCATCACCGCCTTCTTTTGACGTAAATCGTATTTGAACCTTCAGATCACCGATGGATTGATTCGCGGTGTTGCTGATCAACTTGGGACCGGGACTGCCGGCCGAGAACAAAACGTTATTGGTCAGCAGCCAGCTTCTGCCGTATTCCGTGAAGCCCGCGACCGGCTCCGGGTGGGCGGGTTCTTGAAAGCTTTCCCCGAAAATCATCTGGCTGTAAATGCCGCCGTAGATCTCGTGATTGACGTCTTCAATGCACGCGCCGGTCAAATAGGGTGACACCGGGTGCAACACCTGTGCCGCGTCAACATTGATTTGCGCCCCTTGAATTGTGAAAACGTTTCCCGAAAGAATCGTCAGCACGGCCGTTGCGGAAATTAATATTTTTTTCACATTAGTTGTTCGATGTGTCGCCAAAATACTCCGGGTGGTCATAAAGAAAATATCGAAATGTGGAAGCTCACTCTGGCAAATCACGGATCGCTGAACTTTTTGGTGATGCCACGCGAGTTTCGGCGTGCGTTCCCAGCCGGCGCGTTCTATCTTCCCGGCTCCAATTTATGGCAACTTTGAGACCTTTTAGTGCGTTGCGCCCGAAACCGGAACTCGCGGGGCGTATCTGTGAACTGCCTTACGATGTGATGTCGTCGGATGAAGCGCGCGAAATCGCCGGGGGCAATCCGCTCAGCTTTCTGCACGTCAGCAAGCCGGAAATCGATTTGCCGCCGGGCACGAATCTTTACGCGCCCGAGGTTTACGCCAAGGGCAAAGAAAACTTTCAAAAACTCATTTCGCAGGGCGCTCTGCGGCAGGACGCGACTCCGTGTTTTTATTTGTACCGGCAAATCATGGGCAGGCACTCGCAGGTCGGGCTCGTCGCCGCCGCGAGTTGCGAAGAATATTTAAGCGGCATTATCAAAAAGCACGAACTGACGCGCCCGGACAAGGAAGACGATCGCGTGCGCCATATCGAAGCGCTCAATTCGCAGACCGGCCCGGTGTTTTTGACCTATCGCGCGCAGGCGTCACTCGATGAGTTCATCGCGAAAAAAATCGCGGAACAGCCCGACGTGGATTTCACCGCGTCCGACGCCGTGCGGCACACTTCCTGGGTCGTGAACGACCCGGCACAGATCCAATTCATCGAAAATGAATTCGCGCACATCCCCGCCCTCTACATCGCCGACGGACATCATCGCAGCGCGGCCGCCGCGCGCGTCTATCAAAAGCGGAAAGCGGAAAGCGGAAAAGCGAAAACAGAAAGTGAAAATTTTCTCGCAGTCATTTTTCCGCACAGTCAAATGCAGATCCTGCCCTACAACCGGGTGCTGAAGGATTTGAAAGGATTGTCGCCGGAACAACTGCTGGAAAAATTGGATGGTGTGTTCATCCTCAAATCTCCGGGCGCGGCAGTTCCCGCGCGCAAACATGAACTCGGCCTTTATTTGCAAGGCCAATGGCGCACCTTGAATTTCCGCCCTCGCTTCGCCGCCACGACCGACCCGATTGAAAAGCTCGATGTAACCTTGCTGCAAAAATATGTGCTGGACCCGATCTTTGGCATTGCCGATCCCCGCACGAGCACGCGGATTAATTTCGTCGGCGGCATTCGCGGCCCGGCGGAACTGGAAAAGCTGGTGAAGAGCGGCGCTTACGCGTGCGCGTTTTCGATGTTCCGGACGAGCATCGAAGATTTAATGACCATCGCGGACGCCGGCGGAATCATGCCGCCCAAGAGCACCTGGTTCGAGCCCAAGCTCCGCGACGCAATGTTTTGCCACATGATTTAGCCGAGAGAATTCTAATAGCGCTGTCGCGCTGCTGTTCATTATGAACTAAGTTTTTTCAGGGATTCCCGTATCTTTTCCTCCAATTTCGTGTCGTCAAAGAACGAAGGATCCTCTGCTCGCACTTTAGGATTCGGCTCATAAAAATCTAAATCATAGGCCAAATCTCTTAAAATCTCCGTTATGGGATCGTTTCGGTTGGCATTGATATCCCAAATCTCACGCTGAAATTGCTGGATGAGTTGATGCCTGTTTTTTGGATCTTTCAATGCATTTTCGAGCAGTGCAATAAGCTGGCTAGTGTCCATACTTCGATTTCTTCGTTGAAATAGTCAGAGACAGGCCAGACGCCTATCCTACTCCTTCGCATCCTTCCGCTTCGGCGGATTGAACCCAATCACGCGCGGTTGCAGCAGCCAATC
>DASXHY010000651.1:0-4748 GCA_036488095.1 Verrucomicrobiia bacterium
ATGCTTTCCGCGGCTCTTAGTGAGGTCAAAAATTTGTCCTCATCCCACGGGCGTAATAAAACGTAATCACCCCATTCAGCGTCCGGGTCTTTCACGCCGTATTTCGCAAGTTTTGGCCCTTGCTTGATTGTTGCTGCGCTAGGCACGTAACAAAATCGACATGCGTGGGAACATCCAATCGCGACATTGAAAGCCCAATCCGAAAGACTTTTATAGACAAAGTTGTTCGGCGCGATAACTGCAGGCGCAGACCACATGCCCACGCGATTGTCATTCGGAAGCGACAAGGCCATTCGCGCACGTTGCTCAACCAATCTGTCTAGAACAAAGCTCATAGTTCTGCTGGTTGAATCATCGTTTGCTCAGAGACCCAAGTCCAGTTCAGGATGCATAACACCCTTGAGCGATTTATCCCAGAACTCCTTCCCGCGGGGGTGGCCGCTCGCAAACAGGAGCAAATAAAGGCCCGTGCCTTGCTTGTTAGAAATGAGCACTTCACGCCCAGTGAAACTGAATCCGAGTTTGTCCAACTGCTGCTTATACAGGTCAAGGACGCCAATAAAAAATTCTTTGGCATTATGCCGTGCCAATCCTTTCCAGCGATCGTGTCCGAGAAACTGAGTCAAAGCTGATTCTTCACGAGCATCGGGCGTGTATTGATGAACGTTCATTTTAATTCCCATTCCGTGTTGCACGTTTATAAGCAAATCGCATCGGGTTTTTTGTCGCAGGATTTCGATTAACGAGAACGGAGCGTGGCCGGTGCCGGTGGGATCAATGAAAGCAAATGTCAGCGAATTCCCCGGGATTTGAATTTTCTGAATAGCTTCCGCACAATCTCCACACCAAATTTCGGTGTGGGCTGAGTTCGACGCAGGTTCGAGCCGTTTAGCTAGTGCTTCGGCTGCCGGAACGCTCTTCTCGGTAAAAATGAATTTCGTAAATTCGTGCTCGATGATCTTGAGCGGCGATCCCAAATCTTCTTGCCCCGTGTCACGGATGAAACATTTTCCGGGTCCAGAGAACAATTCAATATAATTCCGGCTCTTCCATGAATTTTTCATGCCGGTCGCAAATAAATGCCCATAGTAAGTAAGCAACTTGTGCTTGGTCTCAATCCATGGACCGCTCGGGCGCGCAGGGAGATCGTCCGACCTTGCGAGGCTTTCAGTCCAGGGAGAATGATCCGCAGAATTGAGGTAGGTAATCGGGACTCTCATTGGAAATATACGCTAACTAATCTGTTTGCAATTTGCGATTTATTTCCACTAGCATAGCAACTCTGGTTGGACAACTGTTGTCCATGATCCCCACGCCTCAGTCCCTTTTTAACTTTGCCTTCCCCGCCCTAACCAATAATTTCCGTCCGTTGCAATGACCACTCGCCCCAACGCCACCGCCAGCACCGAAAGCTTTGAGTTCGACGCCCTAGCGCAGGCGGCGAATTATCGCGCCGCGCTCTTGCGCGAATTCGCGCCGGTCCTGAAAGGCCGCGTCGTCGAGGTCGGCGCCGGCATCGGGCAGTTCACCCGCGAAATCACCACTTTGCCCGCCGTGTCCAATATTGTCTCCATCGAACCGGAGCATAAATTCTGCGAAGAATTCCGCCGACGCCTTCCCGGCCGCGAAATCATCGAAGGCACTATCGATAATTTGCCCGCCGCGTTTCACCCCGACGCCATCGTTTGCGTCAACGTGCTCGAACACATCGAGGACGATGCCGCGGAACTCGCCCGGTTTCATCGCCGTTTGCAACCCCAACGCGGTCATCTCTGTCTGTTCGTGCCGGCCCGGCCCGAGATTTATGCGCCCATTGACAAAGACTTCGGCCACTTCCGCCGTTACACGAAGCCGGAGTTGCAAAAAAAAATCGCTACCGCCGGCTTCGCCATTCGCCGCCTCAATTATTTCAACTCCGTCGGCTATTTCGCCTGGTGGCTGAATTTCTGCGTCCTGAAGAAGCGCGCATTTGATGTGAAATCCGTGCGCGTTTTTGACCGGTTCATTTTTCCCGCCGTGAACGCCATGGAAACGCGCCTTCTCCGCCCGCCCTTTGGTCAAAGCCTGATTGCCATCGCGCAGGCCGAATAATACTACGTCACGCTTTAGTTTGAGCAGACACTGCCCCCGCCGGTCATTTCCTTGATCGCAGCATCGCCACAACCTGTTCGCGCAAATTCCTTAATTGCGCCCCCAGCTCCAGAAATTCCCGCGTGCGACCGGCCTGCGATTCGTTTTCCGCGACCACCATGCAGAGGTGCGACCCGTAATTCAATGCTTCGGCCTGCGTCAACAGCAGTTGAAATTCAAACTCCGCGTCTTTGGAGTGCAACAACTCGTGCTCTTTCGTTTTCGAAATCGCTTTTCGCGTCGCGATTTCCCCGGGCGGCAGATCGGTTTTCTTGAGATCGAGCCCAGGCTCGCTCTTTGCCAGCGATTCCAGGGAGTCGGCGCCTTTTCCCGCCGTCTTCGAAATATTTTCCACCAGCCGCCCCAACTCATCCGAATTGCGTTTGATGATCAGGATTTTGCTGAGGTTCTTTTCGTCATTCAACAAATCATCCAGCAGGGCCAATGCATTATTACGCGTTTGCAAATCCGCCGGGCTCTTTTCCGCCGTTTCCGGCTCGGCCGGCGGCGGGGTTGCGTTCGAATGTTGCAAAGATTTGCAGGCGCACAGACTGCACAATAAGAGCAACGCGGGAACTTTCAGGAGGTGTGAAGGCATGCTTCAATTTTCGCCGACCGCCTCAAACTGACAACTGGGGTATGTTATTGAAAAATTCAGTATCCCCTTGACCGCCACACCGCTGGCCATTCAAATCCAAGAGGATTCGAATCATGACGGAAAACATTTCACCATCACCCGAAGATCCGGCGCAGCCACAGCATCGGCGTCGCCCCCGTTATTCGGGCACGCATCCGCGCCGGTTCGAGGAGAAATACAAGGAGCACGATCCGCAGCGTTACGCCGGCACCGTCGCCAAAGTGCTCGCCGCCGGCAAGACACCGGCAGGGACGCATCGGCCCATCATGGTCGCGGAAATCATCGAGGCGCTCGCGCCCAAACCCGGCGAACTCGCCGTGGATTGCACGCTCGGTTACGGCGGCCACGCGCGCGAAATCCTCGCGCGACTCCAACCTGGCGGACGCCTGCTCGGCCTCGATGCCGACCCGATTGAATTGCCCCGCACCGAAGCCCGCCTGCGCGCAGCCGGTTTTGGCCCGAACACTTTCCTCGCGGTCCGTAGCAATTTCGCCGGTCTCCCGCAGGCGCTCGCTTCCGCAAATCTCACCGGGGCGGATTGCATCCTCGCCGATCTCGGCGTGTCTTCCATGCAACTCGACGATCCACTGCGCGGATTTTCAGTGAAACTCGACGGCCCCCTGGACATGCGCATGAATCCGCAACGCGGCTTTCCCGCCTCTGTGCTGTTGGAAAAAACCTCGCCGGCTGCCCTCGCAAAGTTGCTCCAGGAAAATGCGGATGAACCCCGCGCCGCCGAACTGTCCGCAGCGCTCGGGGGAAGAACTTTTCCCACCACCAAAGCCCTCGCCGCCGGCGTGCGCGCCGTGTTCCCGCACCTGGGCAAGGACGAAGCCGAGCTCACTGTGCGCCGCGTGTTTCAAGCCTTGCGCATTGAAGTGAACGACGAATTTTCCGCGCTCGATATGCTGCTGCGTTATTTGCCCGCGTGCCTGAATCCCGGCGGCCGCGTCGCCATTCTCACGTTTCATTCCGGCGAAGATCGCCGCGTCAAAAAATCCTTCGAGGCCGGTTTGCGCGACGGCGTTTATGTCGATATCGCGCGCGAAGTCATCCGGCCCACGCCCGAAGAACGGCGCGAAAACCCGCGCTCGTCACCGGCCAAACTCCGCTGGGCGCGCGCTTGCGAAACCAAGCCGTAACGATTCAGTTCAAACCGCAGATGGACGCCGATGAACGCAGATTTTAAAGGCGGAGAAGACTCTTTTCCTTGCAGAGATTCGCTCATTGAACGGAGATGCGGATTACCAACTAAGGAAATACTTTTCCAATTCCCATCTGCGTTTATCCGCGTTTATCTGCGGTTGTCCAATTGCATTTTCCACCTAGGGCAGCGTGACCGCTCGAAAAAAACCCCTGCTCCCCGAGGACGAATTCGTTTCCGAAAGCGTGAACTTGTCGCTCGTGGCCAGCACCGTCATCAAATCATTCCAGATAAAAAGATTCGATGATATCTGGACATTATAATGGAAATCCGGCTGCACGCTGAAGTCGGTTTGAAAGACAGGACTGGCGCCCGATATATTTCTGGGATTGCTCAACACCGCCGCCGGCGGCGCGCCCAGAGGCACGAAATTGAAACTCTTGATGATGACTTCCTGTTCGTTGTTGTCTGACGGTTGCGCTCCGTTGACCAGCCAAAGGTTTAAGCGCAGGTTTTCGTCACCACTGAGCGGAATGTCGGCGGCGTTATTGAAAGTGTAGGAGCTGAAAACGTTCGTCCCAGCCGCGGAAAAAGAGTTCGTCTGCGCCTGCCAACGAATGCGGTTCGTTTCCCAGATAAAAAGGTGCGTCGTATCGGCCAGGCCGGGCGGCACGCGATAACGCAAGAGATGATTCACGCCGTCAAACGGTTGCACCACAAATTGCGCGTTGTCCGTGTCCCCCGGATTGCCACAGCGACCTCCCTCGACGTCAATTTCGCGGTCCGTGAATGTCGGATCATCGCTCCACGTAAACATGCCCAGCGTGACATTCTGAT
>DASXHY010000655.1:0-3525 GCA_036488095.1 Verrucomicrobiia bacterium
GCCCCTCGCCCCTCGCCCCTCGCCCCTCAATCATATCCCTCGATTCGCGCGCCAAAGGAGAACGGCGCCTGTCGCCTGGAACACCAGGTTTGGCATCCACATCAAAAGATGCGGCGCGTATTCGGCGTGGGAGGAAAGTGACTGGCCGATAAATTGTATCGTGTAATAAATCAGCACCAGCGCCACGGCCACCAAAATGCCGATGTTCGTTTCCCGCCGATGCACGCGGATGCCGAGCGGGATTCCGATCAATGTGAAACCAAAGCATGCGAACGAAAACGCCACTTGTTTGTGAATCTGGATGCGAATCGGTTCGGAGAAATCGCCCGCGAACTTTTGCAGGCGCAGTTTTCTCTTTTTCAGGTCCGCGGTTTGGACCGTGTTCAACGGAATGGGCGCGCTGACGCGGCTCTTTTTCAATTGCTCGCGAAGCTGTTGAAACGTCATGTCGGTGATGCCCACCGCGTTCTTTTCGCTCGCTTTCAGGTCGATGGGCACCAGCCACTCCGCGCCCGAGAACGAATGGCCGTCCGGCAATTGCGCATCGAAGTTGGTCAGGTTCAACACGAGCTTTTGGTCGTTGGTATCCATCTCCATCCGGCCACCGGGAGCGATGATGGTGGTGCGATTGGTCTCCTGTTCGATTTTCAAAATCATCACGTCCTGCAAATTCTGATTGCGATTTTTGCGGGCGTAAACGGTGTAGGAAGCGCCGTTTGTTTGCCCCGGGAACTCGACGGGCTGGCCCTCGGGCAATCGGAAATTGGCGAGCGCCGTTCTCATGTCGGCGCGCAAATCGTTGTAGGCCACGCGGCACGTGGGGGCAAATTGCATGTTGATCAATGCGCTTAATCCGCACAGCAACAGGCCCAGCACCAGCACGGGCGCGGCGAGAGAAACCAAACTGATGCCGCTGGCGCGAGCAGCCGTCAGCTCCTGGTCGGCGCTGAACCGTCCGAACACGAGCAAGGTTGAAGTCAAAATCGCCGTCGGCAGCGCGAAGGCGAACACGAAGGGAATGAGCAGGCCGAAGGCTTTGGCGACCATGGCGAATGAGGCCTGGCCATTCACGAGCAGCGGCAGCAATTCGCGCAAGGCGCTGCCGACCAGCAGCACAAAGGTGAACACCAGCATCGTCATCACCAACGATGCCAGGACCTGCCGCAGCAAATATCCGTGTAAGGTTCTCACGATCCAGCGAAGTCAAACGTAGAGAGAATGATTCGAGTCGGAAACACCAAAAACGCGGCAGGCGATAAATAAAAACAATTTTTAACCACGGATGAACACGGATGAACACGGATTGGGAATGGGAATTTTTACAGGAGCAAGCGGAGATAGCAGAGGAAAGGGTTATACGCGAATTGCGCGCAGTGGCACGAATTTTCTCAAGAACAGTTGAACGGATGAAGAGGGTGCATCTCATCACTGTCCTTGGAACAATGGGAATAAACTCCCTCTCCTCCATGAAATGGAGGAGAGGGCCGGGGTGAGGAGGTGCTTTTCGATCCCCAAAATTAATGAGAAACCCCTCACCCCAACCCTCTCCCCGCTCCTTCGTCGCAGGGCGAGGGAGACGGAAACCAAGGACAGCGCACCCGGATGAAGATGTCTCAACAGAAACCATATCCCGCGGTTTTTATTTCGCAGTGGTTTTCATCAGGACCATGCTGTGGCGGCCATGGGCGGTGATGGCGCGGATATTTTTTAGGCCGGATGGGATGTCGCATTGGCCGTAGGTGTCCAGCCCCCACGCGATGATCGTGCCGTCGCGGCGCAAGGCGAGGCTGTGATAATCTCCGGTGGCGATCGCAACCACGTTGCTCAAGCCGGGCGGAACGTCTATTTGGCAAAGTCCGTATTCGCCCCAGGACACCACGGTGCCGTCAGATTTTAAGGCGAGGCTGTGAAAGCCTCCGGCGGCGATGGCCACGACGTGATTGAGACCGGGCGGCACGGTGCTTTGGCCGAGTTCGTTGTCGCCCCACGCAACGACTGTGCCGTCACGCTTCAGCGCCAGGCTGTGATACATGCCGCCGGCGATGGCGACGACTTTGTTGAGGCCGGGCGGGACATCGCACTGGCCGTAGCCATTGTATCCCCAAGCCACAACAGTGCCGTCGCGCTGAAGGGCGAGGCTGTGAAGGGAGCCGGCGGCAATCGCCTTCACTTTTTGCAAACCGGTCGGAATCGTATCCTGGCCATAATCGCCATACACTCCGCCGGAAGGTCCCCAGGCTGATACCGTGCCGTTGCCCATCAGCGCGAGGTTGTGGACGTTGCCGGCGGCGATATTCACAACGCGCCGACTTTTCAAAATGGGCGGCACCGCGACTTGGCCGAATCGGTCGTCGCCCCACGCGACTAGTGAACCGTCGCGTTGGAGGACGAGGCTGTGGAAATCCCCGGCGGCGATGTGCGCCACGGAGTTGCCGGGCCTGGCCACATCGTTGGTGAGATCGTAATTGATGTCGCCCCAGGCAACGAGGCGGCTCAGTTCGCGCGCCGTCGCGGAAGGACAATTTTGCAGCATGGTCGTGACGGCCGACACGACGATCCAGAATCGAACGACGGATTCTTTCATAATAAATTTCCCACGCCGCAGGCAGCTTGGAGGAAATACGGATAAACCGCCATTGGGCCGAGGCTGGAAATGATCCGAGGGAGAGCCCGGGGGGGTGGGCAGAGGTCTGAGGGCAGAGGGGAGAAGTGAGAAGTCGGATGGCGGAGGGCCATCCGCCTTCGCGGCGCTTCGGCGAGACGAGCGGTCCATACCCCCCATGTTTGACTTGGTTTGACTTGGTTTGACCGCGTTGTCGGACAAGGACTTGCGTGGCTGGACTCGGAGCCGAGGGGCGGGGTCTGAGGGCGGAAGGCGGAAGTCTGAGGGCAGAGGTACATGGTGTGTACACTTTTTTTCAACCGGCAATTTCCCGCAATCAGCGGCAATTTTCGGCAAATCTTTCGGCGAGCCCCGGTCCCGGACCGGTCAACAACCATTTCCTTTTTCATCGCGCTGTTTTCAGTGGAATAACCGGGCATGGGTTTCGGCAGGTGTTTCATATTTCAGATTGAATGGGCGAACCCCGCAATTTTTTTTGGCCCGATTTACCCCGATTTACCCCGATTTAGTCGGTACGGGCGGTAAGGGCTGCGAATCCGCGCGGGTTTGTAACTCCCTGGAGGCGGTGCCATCCAGGAAATATGGGGACGTGGGGCGGGCATTCTGACGGTCTCCATTTTCTGGCCTCCTTCGTTGAAATAGATGGAGACAGGCGGGACGCCTATCCTACGGCTTCTTCCGACTCGTGCTCTCATGCGACGACCTTTTCCTTTTTCACGGCGCTGGTTTTAGCACGTTTCAGTTACGCGGAAAAACTTACGGTAATGTTTTCCGCTCCCCGCAAAAAAAGGTGTTTTCGCGAAACCCGCGTCACAACAAGTTCAGGGTCAGGAGCTTGAGAATTGCGAAACGGTTTCGCTCTGTTGAAAACATCTGCAAATGAGCGGGTTGGCTACCGATGG
>DASXHY010000662.1:0-5924 GCA_036488095.1 Verrucomicrobiia bacterium
CCGCTGACGACGCTGGCGATTGCTGATGGGACGACGTTGCAATTGAATGTCAATGGTGGCGCAAGTGTCCCGAGCGTGGTTGCGTCCACAGTGACCACCAGTGGTGGCAGCCAGACGATCACGCTGCGAATCGGTTCATTGAGCGGTGCGACGGCGGGGAACACTTACCCCTTGATCAGTTACACCGGCACGGATCCTTACACGAGCTTGAACCTCGCGGCGCTTCCGGCGGGGTACGCCGGCACTTTGGTGGATAACAGCGGCGTGGTGGCGTTGCACGTGACGACGGCGCCGCCGCCGGCGCAACCGCCGCACATCACGTACGTGACCGTGAGTGGAACGACGTTGACGCTGAACGCGACAAACGGCGCGGTTGGCGGGCGGGTTGTCCTGCTGGGCACCACTAACCTGACGCAGGCCCTCAGCCAATGGACGCCAATCCTGACGAACAATTTCGACAGCAATGGCAACTTGAACCTGTCGACCAACGTTATTAATCCGGCGGTGCCGCAACAATTCTTCATCCTGGTGCAATAGAATTCGAGCGTGTGAGCTGCTGGAGTTATTCCGGCGGCTCACGATGCGGCGGCAGATAGCATTTGAAAAAAGTATGAGAGAATTTGATCGGCAAAAAACGGAGGGGTTCACGCTCATCGAGCTTTTGGTGGTGATTGCGATCATCGCCATTCTGGCGGCGATGCTGTTGCCGGCACTGGCGAGCGCCAAGGAACGGGCGAAGCGCACGCAGTGCCTGAATAATTTGAAGGAGGTTGGGATTGGTTTGAACATTTATGCGAGCGATAATAACGACAAACTTTTTAACCCACGCCAGGTGGGTGGCTCGCCGGTGCGTTACAATCTGCATGCGCTGAACGATGACGCAGCCACGCAATCCAAGGCGGTCGGCCTGGATCCCACGCAAACCAATTCGGCATCGATTTGGGTTTGCCCGGAACTGAATAATGGATTGGCCAGCTACAATCCTTCGACCAGCCCCCCGCAGTGGCAGATCGGCTATCAATATTTGGGCGGGGTGACTTTGTGGAATAATTTGCAGGGAACGTTTCCTTCCTTGAGCCCGCAAAAGCTCAGCACGGCCAAAGGCAGTTGGGTGCTGGCTTCGGAGGATATTTTTTATGACGGCACGGCCTGGTCGGCGAACCATCGGCGGCGCGGGGCGAATTTTCCCGATGGTGGCAACGAGTTGCTTGCGGACGGGTCGGTTTCGTGGGTCAAGGTGGAACGGATGTATGAAATCACGACTTATAGCACATCAACGCGCCTTTGGTATTTTTATCAGGAGGATATTTCGTCCATTCCCAGCAGCCAACAGGCGGCGCTGTTATTCAAACCTGTGCCATGAAGTGGTTGTGTTTTTCAAAAGTGCAATAGCGACTGATTTGAGGAGGTTCATGCAATCGAAGCGAAAAAAGATGAAGACAGGCAGGATGCCTGTCCTACGTTTATTTGCTGCATATGTGGCGGCGGCGGGCTTTGCCGGAATTTTGTTCGCCAGCAGAGTGTGGGCTTCGGAGGCAAACGGTAGCGCGCCGAGAATTTTTCTGGCGGACCCGCAAACGCTGGCGGCCAGCAAATCGATGCTGAAGGCAGGTGACCAAAAGTTGCGGCCGGCTTTGGACCGGCTCATGGCGGAGGCGGACAGGGACTTGGAGCGCAAGCCGCGTTCGGTCATGGACAAGCAACAAATCCCGCCGAGCGGAGATAAGCATGATTTCATAAGCCAGGCGCCGTATTTCTGGCCGAACACCAATTCGCCGGAGGCAAAATTCGTCAGCCACGATGGCGAGCGAAATCCTGATGCGGCGAAAAATTCCGACGCGGCGAATTTCGGCGCGGTTTGTTCGGACGCCCACACGCTGGCGCTGGCGTATTATTTTTCCGGCAACGAAAAATACGCGGCCAAGGCGAGCGAGTTTATTCGTGTCTGGTTTTTGAACTCTTCCACGCGGATGAATCCCAATTTGAATTTCGGCCAGGGAATTCCCGGTGGTGTGGATGGCCGGCCTGCGGGGCTGATCGGCGCGCGCGGGCTGGCGGACCTGGTGGATGCGGTCGGCTTGCTGGGGGGATCAAAGAATTGGACGACGAATGACCAGCAACGAATGACCGCGTGGGCGGGCGATTATCTTCATTGGCTGACGACCAGCAAGATCGGTCTCGGCGAGGATGCCGCGTCGAATAATCACGGGACTTTTTACGATGTGCAGGCGGTTTCGCTGGCGTTGTTCGTGGGCAAAACGGATTTCGCGCGGGAAAAACTTCGGGCGGCGGCCGAGAAACGCATTGCCAGACAAATCGAGCCGGACGGAAAAATGCCGCGCGAATTGGCGCGGACGCTGTCCTTTCATTACAGCTTGTTCAATCTGCGGGCCGAAATGCAACTCGCCGCGCTGGGGCGCAATGCGGGCGTGGATTTGTGGCATTACCGGAGCGACGATGGCCGCAGTATTTTGAAGGCGGCGGAATTCATGGCGCAATTTGCCGATCCGGCCAGCGCCTGGCCGTATCAATCCATCCAGAAACCGAATCGCCATGAACTGGGTGAATTGCTGCTGATGGCGGCGGCTGAATTTCCCGAGAGCAAGCTCAAGGACTCGCTGAAGTTTTTCCGGCCGGAGGATTTTGATGACGGCGCGGAGCGGCTCTATTTGAAGATGGCAGGTTTGCCGGAAGCCAAAAATGTCGCCGCTGGGACCGGCGGCTACGGTGTTAATTGAATCTTCTCAGACATCAAACCACTCGATGACTTCGGGGAGTTCTTTGGAATTCTGGTGTTCACGCCATTTTCCATCCGAGTCGAGGTAGGCGAGACAGCGGAAGCCGTGGCAGCGGGCGATTACCGGTACGCCTGTGGGAGGAAGTTTTTTTCCTTCGACCGGGTTCTCATTTTTTTCGCTACGCAACGCGCGTTCGATCGCGGGAAGGAGCATATCGAGATTATTTTTTGGGATGCAATCCAGAGCGCCGGCCTTCCGGGCGGCGGATTCCTTTTCCTCAGTTAGCAAGCCGGTGAGCAAAATAAAAGGAGTGCTCAGTCCCAGCCCCTTGACCAATGCGAGCGCTTGCAATCCATCGAAGCCGGGCAAGGTGCAATCGCTGATGATGATGTCCCAGGCGCGGCGGTGAAGGGCCTCGCGGGCGGCTTTCTCGGACCACACGTGCTCGAGTTCGGCATCGTATCCGCTGCGTTCGAGTTTGCGCGTGAGGAAGTACATATCTTCCTCGCAATCCTCCAGGACCAGGATTTTCAGTTTAGGTTTTGGGTTCATGGCATTGTTCGCCCGGCAGGAATAATCTCCAATAACCGCTGAGCCGCGGCACGACGTGGCAGAACCGTTCAAAGTCCACCGGCTTGACGATGTAATGCTCCGCACCCAAGCGCCGGCACTCGATCATCTGGCTGCTCTTTTGGGACGCGGTCAAAATGATCACCGGGATGGTGCAGGCGTTTTCATCCGCTTTAATGCGGCGCAAAACTTCCATGCCGTCGATTTTTGGCAGGTGCAGGTCGAGGAGAATTAATTTTGGCCGATTGTTCAGCGTGCCGCGATAGTTGGCCTCGTTGCCGAAGAGATATTCGAGGGCCTCGCTGCCGTCACGGGCGATGTGAATGGAGTTTTTCACATTGGCGCGCCGGAAAGCCTCCATCGTGAGCATGATGTCATCCGCGTCATCTTCGACGAACAGGATGTCGGCTTGCTGGTCGGAGGAGGGAGTGCCAGGCAGGTGGGCGGTGTCGCCGAAGGGTTCAAAGAGTGTGGAGAATGACAAGCGCAGGGCCGCCGCAAGTTTTTGAATGCTTTGCAGCGATGGATTTCGAGCCCCACGTTCGATGTCCGCCACGTAGGTTCGATGCAATCCGGCGCGCCAAGCCAATTCTTCCTGGGAGAAACCCAGCCGGCCCCGCCAGGTCTTGATCGCCATCCCGAATTGTTTCTTCACACTGTGCTGTGCCATCAGGGAAGTAAGTGTGCCTTCCCACGCTGCGTGCGCTCAATATGCGATGAGTGACAATCGGGCGGTCCGAGGAGAAAGTCGGCGAGGCGAACGTCGTGGGCGCGGCGGGTGGCGCGCACTTTGTGTTCGCGGGAGCGCTCGTAGGCCTTTTCGGCGTCGGTGCCGCAACTCCAGCCAAGCGGATGCTCGTAAAATCTTTTTGCCATAAGCAAAGAGACACCATGGACGCCGCGCCGCCAATGCGGGAAAGGAGGAACTTTGTGTAGGGAAAACTCGAAAAAGTGTGTCAATAATTCTCCTGACACGATGCGGGGGATTATTACTGATTCGGCGGGGAGCGGCAGAGTCGCGCCGAAGAGGGTTTAATATCAGCTTGCCTTGGATGTTCGCCCGTGCGAACTAAGGGCTCTTCAGTTTATGTTTGTATATCGTCCGCCGAAAGGCAGTTGCTGGGGTCACTCGTTTGGCAAAGACCAAACCACGGGACTGCCGAAACTTGAAGCGTTCCTGGATACATTTTTTGATCGCGTGGGGCAGCAGAGTCCGACGACTTTGATTTTGGCGTGGAAGGATTCTGTGCTTCCGAGGGTTGATTGGGCGGAGGTGTTTCTGGGACCGGACAAGCAAAAGCTGCGGCAATTTCTGTTCATGGTGATGGGCAATCGGATCGCGTTCCCGATGGGGATTGTCTTTCCGCTTTCCGCTACGGAGCCGGTGTCGTTCGAGTTCCTCAAACGTTTTAGCGCGGAGGCGCCGTTCAAAATGAGTGCCAAACATTTTATGGTTGGAATCACGGCCAGGAATGGGAAGTTCGCGTGGCGAAAGCCGGACGCGGATGTCGCGGCGAAGTTGACGGAGTTTGTTGGGTGAAATGACAACCTTTTATTGACAAAAGGCTCGGAAGCTACAATCTTTTCGGCCTGCCGGATGCCTCGGTAGCTCAATTGGCAGAGCAGTTGACTCTTAATCAATTGGTTCTCGGTTCAAGTCCGAGCCGGGGCACCACCTTCTTTCCTAGAAAATTCGCTACTTTATCCGTCTACATAGATTTCTTCGGCAAGGCAGTTGACTCTTAATCAATTGGACTGTGCGTGCCTCTGGCCGGAGGGACTCCTGGCGGAGCGCAGCCGGCGCTCCGTTACGGGGTGACGAGGCGGAAGAAGGCGCTGCCGGTGATGGGGATGATTTGCACCTGGTTGGTGGTGGTGCCGACGGGGAACCAGTTGTTGCCTATCCCGGTCGCGGGCGGATTGGTCTGCGCCTGCAAATGGCAAACGATGTTGCTCGGCCAACTCAGGATGATGCTGGAATTGGTCTGAGTGACGGAAATGAGAAGGGGCGGAGTGGTGTTGTAGACGCGGACGTAATCGACGAGCACTTCGGCGGGAAAAACGGTGCCGGTGTTGATGTCCGCCTGGCTGGGGTTGCCCACGTAATTGCCGCCGATGGCCATGTTCATCAGCAGGAAAAACGGTTTGTTAAATGGAAACGGCGAGGCGCCATCGGAATTGCCCCACGGACTGTTCTGGGTTTCGAATAAATGCCCGTCGACGTAAAAGAGCATGGTGTTGGGCGTCCAATCGAAGGTGTAGGTGTGGTATCCGTTGGTGATGGATTGGCCGTCGGTGAAATTGTAGGTGGTGGTGCCGTCGCTGCCGTAATGGATGCTGGATTGAACCTGGGTGATGTTGGTGCCTTTGTTTTCCAGCACGTCGACTTCGCCGCAATCGGGCCAGCCGATGCCGGAGGTGGAGATATTGGTGCCGAGCATCCAGAGGGCGGGCCAAAGGCCGACGCCGTAAGGCATTTGCGCGCGCCATTCGACACGGCCGTAGGTGAAGGAAAAAAGTCCCTGCGACTTGAGGCGCGCCGAGGTGTAGCTGGAGCCGCTGAAGGATTCACTGCGCGCGACGATATGCAGCGCGCCGTTGGCGACAAAAGCGTTG
>DASXHY010000010.1:0-2616 GCA_036488095.1 Verrucomicrobiia bacterium
AAAAAGATTTGCACGCACACGGCATTCGCAGCGTGACGGTCATTCCGAACGGCAGCGACGCGGTGCCGCTGTCGTCGCTCGATGATAAGCCGCTGCAAAGCCCGTTGCGGCTCATTTGCGTTTCGCGGATTGCGCCAAACAAGCGGGTGGACCATGCCATTCGCGCGACGAAACTGCTGGTGGAGCGGAATGTGGCCGCGGAATTGACCATCGTCGGCGGCGGCGAAACGAAGCCTGAACTGGAGCAATTGGCGAAAACGTTGGGGCTGGAGGACAAGATTCGTTTCACAGGACAATTGTCCGAGGAACAAAAAAACCTGGAACTTCAGAAAGCGCATTTTTTGGTTCACACATCGTTGCGCGAGGGCTGGGGGTTGAATGTCATCGAGGCCAATGCGATGGGGACGCCGGCGGCGGTTTATCCCGTGGGCGGCCTGGTGGATTCGACGGTCCCGGGACAGACCGGACTGGTCACGGCCGCGGAAACGCCGGAGTCACTCGCGGAGGCTTTGGCGGGCATCGTGAAAACGCCCGAGCTTTACACGCGCTACCGGATAAACGCCTGGGAACGTTCAAAGACATTCGCCTGGCCGGCGATCCTGCCGCAGATGGTCGCGTGGCTGGAAGCGCAGGCGAAGGCAAAATAATTGGCGTTTGATTTCGGGCGCGAATGGTCGCGCCAATCAGGGCACCCTCGCGGCCATAAGCAAAAAGGCGCAGACGACCAATGCGATAATAGATGGAAATACTGTGCAATTCCTTGATGTGGTTTTCATGCCGGTAAATCTGTCCTTCCGAGCCAATCCTACGAAAGTAACCTATATTATCACCGATAAGTTAATTTAAAATGCCCGTAGTGAGGCGTTTAGGCATGAACGACTTGTGCCCGCTCAAAGAACATTTGAGGCGCAATGAATTTTCTGACAAGCTGCCTGCCCTTATGGCTGAAGCCGAATTGCCAAAAATCAGTTTTGTGACTCCCACGCTCAACGCGGGCGGAATCATCGGCAATTGTCTTCAATCCATCCGCCGCCAGGATTATCCGCAGGATAGAGTTGAAATTCTCCTCGGCGACGGCGGTTCGAAGGACAATACGCGCGATTTGGCAAAGCAATTCGGCGCCAGGATCATCGAGGATCATGGCCGCCACATGGAAGGCGGCAAACGCGTGGCGCTCATGCACGCAACCGGCGATTACGTCGTGTTCGTCGATGCCGACAACGAAATCGCGCATCCGGATTTCCTCCGCCGCGCGGTGGAGGCGCTATCCAATAACCCCGAAGCTTGCGGAGTGGAAAGTTATTATCTTTATTCGCCGCGCATGAGTTCATTCTGCGCTTATGTGACTTGCCTGCTGCACATCAGCGACCCGGTGGCGTGGATGATGAGCGTCAAGCCGGTGTTTCTGCGGGCGGATGGCGATGTCGAACACTGGACGTTTCCGAAGCACAGCCTGGCGTATCCGATTGGCGCGAATGGTTTCGTTTTTCGCAAATCAGAATTGGACCTCGCGGGCGCAGGCGAAAAATACTCCGACACGCACACGTCACTGAACCTGATTCAGGCGACTGGGAAACGTGAATGGCTGCGCATTCGCGGGCGCGGCGTATATCATTATTATATCGCCTCACGCGGTTTTTGGGCGACGCTTCGCGATTTTGTGAAGAAACGCCAGCGCGCCACCTGCCACTTTTTTGACATGCGGCAACAGCACGGGTTTTCGTGGACGGAACGGAAGCCGCGCATTTCCGGCTGGCTGGCCGTTTTTTTGTGCCTGACGGTCGTGGTTCCGGTGCTGCAGACCATTGCGGCCCTGGCGCGCACGCGGGATGCCCGCTGGCTGTGGCATCCCTGGGCCTGTTTTTTTTCCGCCTGGGGGGTGATTTCCGGGACGTGGATTTATTTTCGCCGGGGAAAGCACGAAAATCTCGTCCAACGTTTGCAACCCACGCAGAAACTGGAAGACGAACGCCAAACGGGAGGACCGATTAAAAAATAAGCGGCGGTGTATGGCTCCCGCCCGCCCGCTACACTTTCCCTTCCCGACTCTCCGCAACGGCGGTCACTTCCGGAGACGGATTAAAGTAGACGTGGCTTGAGTCGAACGCACAGTGCGGCACGTCCTCCCAGACCAAATCCCAATATCCTTTCTCGTGCAATTCCACCAATAGCGGAATCCGGTTGACCTTTATCCACTCCTTGAATTTAGCGGACTTCAAAAAATCGGTTTCGCCGTGTTCAATATCCACCTTGATGAAATCCGGCCGGCCAAACTGAGCTTCGGCTTCCAAATAGGTGATGCTGGTTTCCATTCCTCCTTTGGCCGCCGCGTCGGGACGATTTCGGGTATCTGCGTCCGCCGGGGGATCGTAATTGAACGATTCGACGGAAAATGCCCGGGCGATCGGCTTCACAGGCAATCCATTGCGACGTGCGCTCTTCTCCAAAAGCCGAATGGCTTTGCGCGAAATGTCGAACGCGACCACCTGGTGGCCCTGAGAAGCGGCATATAACGAGAATATCCCCACATTGCAGCCGACGTCCCACACATTTCCCTTCACGCCGTTCAACATCTCGTGAAAGCCTTCCAACTCCTGGAAGTTCACGGGGTCAATC
>DASXHY010000019.1:0-2007 GCA_036488095.1 Verrucomicrobiia bacterium
TCCGCGTCCAACACGGAATTCACTTTTAACCGCCGGCTCATCGAGGAAAACCGCGCGCCGGACAACGTGTGGTTGCAGGTGTTGGTGCAGGCGCGCGAGGATTTGATTGAGCGCACGGTGGAATCGCTCGTGGGCGCCAAACGCGCCATCATTCATCTTTACAATTCCACCTCCCCTGCCCAACGGCGCGTGGTTTTCGGAAAATCGAAGGATGAAATCAAAGCCATCGCGGTGCAGGGCGCGAAATGGATCAAGGAGCGTTTGCCGCGGCTCAAAGGGACCGAAGTGATGCTCCAATATTCGCCGGAAAGTTTCAGCATGACGGAAGTGGAGTATGCGAAGGAAATTTCGGAGGCCGTAATGGATGTGTGGCAGCCGACGCCGCAACGGAAAATGATTTTGAATCTCCCCGACACGGTCGAGGTGGCGATGCCGAATGTTTATGCGGACCAGATCGAATGGATTTGCCGGAACATTAAAAATCGCGATTCGCTCGTCGTCAGTTTGCACACGCACAATGATCGCTGCACGGGTGTGGCGGCGACGGAGCTTGGATTGCTCGCGGGCGCGGACCGCGTGGAAGGCACGCTTTTTGGCAACGGCGAGCGCACGGGGAATTTGGACATCGTGACGGTGGCGTTGAACCTTTACATGCACGGCATTGATCCGAAATTGGATTTCAGCGATCTCAATGCGCTCATCGAGGTTTATGAGCGTTGCACCGGCATGACGGTTCCGGCACGGCAACCTTATGCGGGTGAATTGGTGTTTACGGCTTTCAGCGGCTCGCACCAGGATGCGATCAAGAAAGGGCTTGCGGAATGGGAAAACAAGGGGCGCGAGCATTGGGATGTGCCGTATCTCACGATTGACCCGAGCGATATCAGCCGCGAATACCGCGAAGTGATCCGGGTGAATTCGCAGAGCGGCAAGGGCGGCGTGGCTTACTTGCTTGAAACGGAATTCGGGATTTATTTGCCGAAGGAAATGCAACGCGAGTTCGGGCCAATCGCGAATGACGAGGTGGACCGCCTTGGGCGCGAGGTGAGCGCGGCGGAGCTCAGGCAAATGTTCTGGCGGGAATACATCGAGCGGTCCGCGCCGTGGCAGCTTCAGAAATTTGAAACGGAAAGTAAAAATGGGGTCGTGACCTGTCGCGCGAAATTTTTGCGCGAAGGAAAGCCGATTGAGTTTTCCGGCCAGGGCAACGGTCCATTGGCGGCGCTCGTGCACGGACTCAGCACCACGGGATTGCCGCGCTTTGAAATTGCGTCGTACGCGGAACATGCATTGAGCTCCGGCGAGGAGGCGGCGGCCATTTCCTATATTCAAATTAAACAGCCGGATGGCAAAACGCGCTGGGGCGCGGGTGTGGACACAAATATTGAATTGGCGTCGGTCAAGGCGGTGTTGAGCGCATTGAACCGTTCTTAAAGCTCCAAGCACCAATTATCCGACGTCAACCGTCGTTTGGAGCTTTGTTAGCATACGGGTAATCGACCCTATCGCGTCCTCGTATTTCGGGTGTAGTTTGAAGTTATGGCTGAAACTCAAGAAAAAGGAAAACGGAAGCCGAGCGCCGCTTTCATGAAACCGGTGCAGCCGGACGAAAAGCTGTCGGCGATCATCGGCAACGAACCGGTTCCGCGGACGGAAGTCACTAAAAAGCTTTGGGATTACATCCGTAGTCACAACCTCCAGGACCCAACCAACAAAACCCGCATCAACGCCGATGAGAAGCTGAGGGCGGTGTTCGACGGCCGCGAGCAGGTCACGATGTTCGAGATGACCAAGCTGGTTTTCAATCACGTGAACAAGTGATTCCCGCGTAGATGGTTGGATAGAGGTTGGGCTCCGCCGCCGCATAAACGCGGAATTACAAACGTATTTTCAGACTGGCCTTTTTGTCTCGTGACGGCTACCTTCGCCGCACGTATGAAACGGATCAGTTGCAGCTTGATTTTATTGACGTTGGGGGTCGGAATTTTTATCTGCGGTCGCGCGCAG
>DASXHY010000068.1:0-5020 GCA_036488095.1 Verrucomicrobiia bacterium
AAACAAAACCGGTGACGCGAACGCGCCAAGAAACCGCAATCGCGGCCACGCACCGAAAATCAGGTAGGCCGTCACGATGGTCCATCCGATGAACGTGGTCGCTTCGTAAAGATTATTGACCGGGCAATGCTTTAAATCGAAGCCGCGTATGCTCATGGCGGTGGTATGCAGGCCGAAACCGATAAGCAGGAGAAAATAATTCAGGCGGTTGTCCTGGCGGAAACCTTTGCGCCACAGGAAAACCGAATACACCATGCTGAATCCGTAAAGAATTACGGCCAACAGGAAGAAATGCCGGTCAGTGAACCAAGCCACAGTGACAGGTTAGTTCGGGTTGGGTTTCTAGCAAGTCTGGAGTGGATAGTGGCACGGGTGTCTCGCCCGTGCGAATCGAAACACACGGGCGAGACGCCCGTGCCACTAAGATCATTGTCCACTCAGATGCACGCCGAACTTGCTTTGGATTGTCGGAATCACACTTGGCGGACAATCATGGCCGGAATCGGCGAGGCCCGCGGCAATCCCGCTCGCGTAGGCGGTCGAAGTGGACGTGCCGGTGACGGCCCAGGATTGGCCGTCATACGGAACAATGCTCGTGCCCGGCAGCATGAGATCGACAAAACTGCCGCGATTGGCGTAATCAGCCACTTGCCCCGGCCCATCGCCGGCCGTCACGGATTCCACTTCCGGATACGCCGCCGGATATTCCGGTGTGGTCACCGGTTGATTGCCCGCCGCCGCAAAGAACACGACGCCTTGTTTGCTGGCGTTCTGAATCAGCGTGTGCAGAAACGGACTATCGCCCTGGCCGGCGAGACTGAGGTTGATCAAATTCGCGCCGGCCTGCACGGCGTCGTAAATGCCGGTGGCGACATCGAACGTGCTCGTGGTTTCGTTCGCGCCGTAGACATCGACGGGCAACATTTTTACTGAAGTTTGACCGCCGGTATTGTCCGCCACAGCCCTGAAAATGGTGCTGGCCATCGCGGTTCCGTGGGTCAATTGAGTGGTCGACGCCGCCGCTTTGCCTGCCACGGAAATCGGCGTCATGAGATATTGGTCGAGATTATTTCCGAGCGTTCCAACGGAGGTGTCAATCAGCCCGATGACCACCTGGCAGTTTCCGTTGTTCGCCTTCGGTGTGAGGTTGAATTGCGGCGATGCGTTGGCGACGCCGAGCGGGACCATGGGCGGTTCCATGGAATAATTGGATTCCACGGAGAGCACGTCGGGATTGCCGGTGAGGCAATTGCGCGCGGTCTCGGCGGCGGCCTGGTCCTTGAACTGGATGCGATAGGTATTGAGCGCGTCGATGCGCCCCGTCACGGTCGCATTCTGAAGGCAGCCGAGCGCGTCAATTTTGACGCCGGGTTTGACGGTCACGACGAGTTCGTTGGGAATTTTTCCCGACTTCGCGGTGCGGGAAAGCAAATCGGCCGGATGAATCAATTGAGTGGCGCGTCCCATCGAGGTGCGAAAGACATACAGATGCGTCGGGCCGTTGGTTTGCGGGACGAGGGCGAAATTCAAATCGCCGAGGAGCATTCGCAGCGCCTCGCCGGACGAGAGGTCCTGGAATTTGGTCGAGACATTTCGGGTGACGTTCGGTTCAAGAAAAACCTGCCAGCCGGTGTAGCGCGCGACGCTCGCGAGCAGTCGCGCCACGGGCAGGGATTGGATATCCGCCGTGACGCGATTTTGATTGGTGTTCCAGTACAACGCATCCGCCGCCAAGGCGTGGGTGTGTGAACCAAGCAGCACAAGAGCGATGGCACAGATCCAACACTGAAAACAATTTCGCATCGCGGAGAATATAACCGAAGGCGTGGCGAAGGGAAATCCCGATGTGGTGTGATGAAGTTTGCGTGGTAGGGCGCGTCGTTCAGCGCGCGCCGTTTTTTGGCAATTCGAGAAGCGCCTGAAGTGGTAGGGCGCGTCACTCCGTGCGCGCCGTTTTTTGGTGGTTCAAGCAGCGGCGCGCGCGGAGCGACGCGCCCTACCACCCTACGGCCGTTGCAACCGGAAGAACTGGTTTATGCCGGTGGCCGGGACGACGACAACATTCTGGCTCGCATTCGTATCCACGGTTACCGCGTTTGTCACGGGCGACCAGGCAATCGGCGGGCTTAGATTGGTGGTCGACTCGAGCTGAAAACCCGCCGGAGCGAGTGGCCAGGTGATGCCGGCGTTGCCGTTCGATTGCGTGATGCTCAGGTTGATATTGAAAAATTCGAACGCGAGCGCGTAGGTTTCGTTCGCGGAAACTTCGCCGTGCGCAATTTTTTGGACCTGCAAATCGTAACGGCCGGGTGCGAGCGTGGGAAGAAACAGGTGTTCGACATTATCCACAGTGCTCGTGCTGCAGAGCACGAGGTTGCTGTTCGCAGTATTGTAGAGAAACAGATTCAGGTTGTTGATGCTCGCCATCACGCCGGGTGACGGGCTCTGCGGACGCTGCCAGACCAGCGTGGCGGTCAGCGTGACGGAATTGGTGGCGAGATTGAAATAATAGTGATTGATCCGGTCGTGCGAAGAATCGGCGTTGGTGAGAGAATTAAAATCCCAGCCGGTCAGAACGGGCTCGTTGCCCGGATTGGCGCCGGGCGGATGCGGGTTGCCGCTGCTGACTGACGTCGATTCGATAAAAGGATGTTTGCCGCCCTTGAGTTGATGCCAGGAATTGAACACGTTCAAAACTCCCGCACCGTAATGCGCATCCAACGGCGTGGTGACACTGTTCGTCCAATCGGAGGGCTTGATCGCGCCATTCAGGATCAAGGCTTTGACCGTGCGATTGTCGCTGGCTGCGTTCGTATTGGCGCCCCCATCGCCGCGTAAGCCTGCCTGTATCAGCACCGCTGCCGAGCCGGAAACAAATGGCGTGGAAAAACTCGTAAAGCCGCTGCCGGGCGAAACGAGGTCGGGTTTGCTGCGTCCGTCGGGCGTGGGGCCGACGCTGGAGCCGCCCGGATAAACTCCCACGCCGATGCCGTTGTAGCACGTTGCGGCGGGATAAACCGTTCCGCCATTGCCCGCGCCGGAGACGAATAACGTGCCGTATTGCGCTGAGTAATCGTCGTATTGCGAATCGATCATTTCCTCCTGGTTCGTGGGATAATGGCTGCCATCGGGGTTCGAGAAAATGAAGCTTTGATTCACCACGCGCGCGGCGATTGGCAAAGCGTTCGCGACGTAATTGTTGACGAAATAATCCGCGTCATAGTTGTCGACATGGGAAACCTGCTGGGCGACGCCGTTGGTGAGGCCGTAAAAATTGCCGGCCACGAAATCGGCATGGGTCGAATCTCCGCCGAGGGAATTCGGGTATGAGTTTGACGTGCCGGCGCTCGAAATCCAGGTGAACAGGGTGACGGGCTGATTGACCAAGCTCGAAGCGGGGTTCACTTCAAAAAGGCCGGTGGCGCCGTTTTCCGCCTCGGGCTGGGCCACAGGGATGCCGGCGCCTTGTAAGGTGGGATCGACCTGGTGCAAGAGCGTACCGCCCATGGTGTCAATGTCAGCACCCACCGCGTTGGCAGTGGCCAGTAAAATCACGAGCAGGGCGGGTGACTTCATCGGTAATAGATTATCCAGTATTTAATCTAGATCTCGCACTCTGCATTGGATTTGGTTTGCCCCCGCATCATTCGAACTTGCGACCCGGCGCTCCCCGGGTACAGTGCAGGAGAACAAAAAGAGGGAATTTCAGGCAGGCAACTCATCGCG
This sequence comes from Verrucomicrobiia bacterium, assembly GCA_036488095.1. Taxonomy (GTDB): domain Bacteria; phylum Verrucomicrobiota; class Verrucomicrobiia; order Limisphaerales; family DASXHY01; genus DASXHY01. The sequence continues at coordinate 3,727 of DASXHY010000068.1, forward strand.
GCAATCTCGCCGAGAACACGACAACAGTAAAGAGTCCCACGTCTAAAAAATGGACGATTGGGCGCGTGTCCGCGCGAGAATGGCGCAGAATACGCCAAATTAAGCACTTGGGCACGGTCTTTGCGGACGGATGGGCCGGATTGCCTGAATATGAGTAGTAATTTTAACGAGAACGCCAATGTGTTGCTGGAAATGGAGCCCCAAACTGGCCCTTCCGGTGAAACGCGCGTTCGCTCGCAGATCCAGGCGAAATCCAGATGGTGTACGGGGATTTCGTTCGCGCTGTTGATCTCCGGCATCGGGGTGCTTGGCTGGCTCGCGATGTATCTGGCGGGGATGCGCATTTACCAGGCGGATGAATGCTGGACTATCTATATGGCGCGGCTAATGGCGGTCGGAAAGCCCGCGTCGCTGGGAATGGATTTGTTTCAAGTGATTCTCTCGCGGCTGATGTCCGCGGGACGGGCGGTCGATCTCTATGCTTACGCCCGCGAATTGTCCCTGATGATTTTCTGGCTGAACTGGATTCTCCTCGCGCTCGCCACCGGGGAGCGAATTTTTTCCCGGCGCTGGCTGGTGGCGCTGGCGGGCGCGGCGACGCTGGCCCCGCTGTGGGATTTCGGCTTTGAAGTGCGGCACGATAATTTATTGCTCGCCGGCATTTTGTTGATTTGGGGCGTGGTGCGATTTCAACCGCCGCGGGTGGGCGCGTATTTTTTTGTGGGCGTGTGTTCGATGGTGTTGGAATTTGTTGCCGTTAAAGCTGTCCTGTACACGCTTCCGATTGCGGCGGCCATTCTTCTCTTTCCTCCGCCGGGCGCCCGTCAGCCGCGTTGGAAATTATTTGCCGCCTGGTGCGTCGGCGCGGTGCTCGCGTTTTTCGCGGCGCGGCTGGTATTCACGCTCGTGGGATTGGGCGATGATTCTCTTGCCGGTGTGAAGCATTTGCCGCCCGGGCCCGCCGGACCGGCGCGGTTCTGGCCGTTTCAAATCACGTTGTCACGTCTGCTGACTCAAACACCTTTACTGGTGGCGGTCACAATCCCCGCGCTCATTGCCACCGCCGGGACGCTCATGCGCGATCGGAGGGCCGCTTTGAATTGGGACGGAATTTTGCCCGAGGCGATGTTATTGGCGATTGCGCTCGCGGCTTTGTTGGTCAATCCCAATCCGTATCCGTATAATCTGTTGCATGTCGTGCCTTATGCATTTCTGCTGGCGTTTCGTTACGGCTCGATGCTCCAGGAAAAAGTCCCTTGGCATCCTGTGCTCGTTCCGCTGCTGTCGAGCGTTG
>DASXHY010000070.1:0-6248 GCA_036488095.1 Verrucomicrobiia bacterium
GCTTAAACTTATTAAGGCGCGAGACGATAAACCGATTAGTTTAGACGCGCGGATATCCGATGACACGGAACTGCGTCGCACGGGGATTCCGGTCATTGGCCTCGTGCCTTGGGGCACCCATCTCGGCCACTTTTATGAAACACGCCAGGACCTGATCGAAAGCGTGGTCGGCTTCTTCAGGGCTGGATTGGAAGACGGCGAGTATTGCCTCTGGGTGGTATCGCCGCCGATCTCAATGGAGGAAGCCCTTGCCGTGTTGCGCGACGGCGTTCCCGATTTCGACGGGCATCTGGCCAGGCGGGATGTTGAAATTATTCCGTACGACCAGTGGTACCTGACCGACGGTGAATTCGATCTCCCCCGCCTGATTCAGCGACTGCGCGCCAAGGTTCCCGAACTATTGGACACCGGCCATGTAGGCGTCCGCGCGGCCGGAAACACCGGCTGGCTGCGCGAGGAGGACTGGCGCAACTTTCGCCAATACGAGGCGGAGCTGAACGCCCTCATTGCCAATCAGCGCATCCTCGTGCTTTGCACCTACCAGCTCATCGGTACTCCGGCGGCTCAGGTCATGGACATCGCCCGCGTTCACAACATCGCAACCGCCCTTCGCCACGGGAAATGGCAGGTGGTCGAGACGCCTGAATTAAAAGAGGCCAACGAACGCGTTCGGAAAGCAAACGAACAACTCGAACAGCGCATCCAGGATCGCACCCGCGCGCTTGCGCAAACGAATGAGCTTTTGACCGCGGAAAACTCCAAGCGCGCCGCCGTCGAACAGGCGTTGCGCGAATCGGAGCAGCAACTGCGCGCGCTCGCCGCACGGCTCGAATCCCTCCGCGAACAAGAGCGCCAGCGCATCTCGCGCGAAATCCACGATGAATTAGGGCAGAAACTGACCGCCCTGAAAATGGATTTGCATTCCGCCGAGCGAAAGCTGGACCAATTGCAACCCTCGCCCCCCGCCAACGCCGCCCTCGACCGCGTCGTCAACGCCACCCAGCTCGTGGATGAGATTCTCGCTTCCGTGCAGGAAATCGCGGCGGACCTGCGGCCCGGAGTGCTGGATAAACTCGGCCTCGGCACCGCCTTGCAGGTCGAAGCGCGGCGTTTCGAACAGCGAACCCGGATTCAATGCGAGGTCCATCTTCCGGAGGCGGAACCGCCGCTCTCCACCGAATTGTCTGTGGCCCTCTTTCGCATTTTTCAGGAGTGCCTCACGAACGTTGCCCGCCACGCCGGCGCGGGAAAGGTCTGCGTGCATTTGATAAAGAATGAAGATCACGTCGAACTCCGCGTGCAGGACAACGGGCAAGGCATCCCGACCTTCCGCACCGATGACCCGGAATCGCTCGGCCTTTTGGGAATGAAAGAACGTGCCGCGCTGCTCGGCGGCGAAGTCCTGTTTCAGTCCGGCCGCGAAGGCGGAACCGTAGTCACCGCCCGCATCCCCCTCGAGCACACCGTGGCGGAATAGCCCGGAGCGCCGGCGTCCCGCCGGCAAGTGGCGCAGGTTGGCAACCTGCTGTTTCGCCGACTGCCAGTCGGCGAGGCGTGAACCAATTCGACAGCTACGAGCAAAAAACGCTGCCGCGAATAAAACGGCTTGAAGCATTCCGCCAGGTTTTGGAGTGCGGCGGCCCTCCGCCGCTTTCTGACGCGCGAAAAAGTGCCGCTGCATCACATCCCGGCGAAATCAGTACAAGGCCTATTCTCCCGAAAACTTGCCTTTCAACACGTTTGAGGCAAGCTGCCGCCGTTGAAAAAGATTTCGCCCAGCGCATTTTTCCGCGGCCGCTTTCCGCTGGCCATCCTCGCGGGACTTCTCCTCGCGTCGGCCTTTCCGGATTTCGGCATCGCCGGTTTCGCGTGGATCGCACCGGGGCTGATTCTCGCCGTTGCGCTCGGCAAAAAAGGCGCCGAGGCCTGGCGCATCGGTTACGTCGCCGGCCTCGCGCATTACCTCGGCTCGCTCTACTGGCTGCTCAACATCCCCCTGAAGGGATTTCCCATCCTCGGCTGGATCGCGCTTGCGGCGTTCCTCGCACTGTTCCCAGCCACCTGGGTTTGGCTGTCCCTTCGCTCGTCCCTCGTCCCTCGTCCCTCGTCCCTCGATTGGCTCAGCGCCGCGCGGAACATTTCCGAATCAAGTTGGACCGCCCGTATGTCCTGGGCCTTGCGCTCCGCGGCAATTTGGGTCGCGCTCGAAATGCTCCTCGCGCGCATTTTCGGCGGCTTCCCCTGGAACCTGCTCGGTGATTCGCAATATCGCATCGTCCCCTTGATTCAATTCGCTTCGTTCACCGGCGTTTACGGCGTGTCCTTTCTCGTCGTCTGGACCTCCGTCTCATCGCTCTGCGCGGCCGCCTCCATTCTCGGCAAGCCCAACCAACGCTCGCCGTGGATGACCGAAATCATCCTGCCATTTGCCGCCGTTGTCGCCGTATTCGTCTATGGCTTTCATCAACTTTCCAAACCCGTCGTAACGAACCGCAGGTTAAAAGTCGCGCTCGTTCAACCCGGCATTCCGCAATCGATGATTTGGGACGAAGCCAATAACATGGTCCGCTTCCATGATTTGCTGAAACTCTCCGAGCAGGCATTGACTAACCACCCGGACCTCGTCATTTGGCCAGAAGCCGCCCTGCCCGGCCTGCCGCGTTTCCAGCCTGAATTCGCCGACCCCATCGCCGCTCTCGCTCGCGATCACAATGCCTGGATGCTCATCGGCGCCGACGATGCCGAAGCGACGCCAACCGCCACCAATTATTTCAACGCCGCTTTTCTCATCGACCCAGACGGCAAACTCGCCGACAGCTATCGCAAGCGCGGCCTGGTGATTTTCGGCGAATACATTCCGCTCGAACGCTGGTTGCCATTCATCAAATGGTTCACGCCCATCACCGGCAGCTACACGCCTGGCGACCGCGCCGTGCAGTTTGAGTTGGAGCGCCGGTCTACGACCCGGCGCGAATCGAATCAGATTCCGTTAGGCTCGGAGACCGTCACCTCAGATAAATTCCAAACCTCCGTCCTGATCTGCTTTGAAGATGTTTTCCCGCATCTAGCGCGCAAAAGCGTCGAACCGGACACCGATTTTCTCGTGAACATCACCAACGATGGCTGGTTCGGCGAAGGCGCCGCGCAATGGCAACAAGCCGCTGCCGCCACATTTCGCACCGTTGAAAACGGCGTGCCCCTCATCCGCTGCGCCAACACCGGCATCACCTGCTGGATCGATGCCAATGGCCGCTGGGTGCAAAATTTCACGGACAAAAACGGCAGCGTTTACGGCGTGGGCTTCATGATCGCCACCATTCCCCTGCCCGACAAACACCCACAGACATTTTACAACCTGCATGGCGATTGCTTTGGGTGGGCGTGCGCGGCTTTGGCAATCGCGACACTGCTTTTGACCGGTAGTGTGCGAGGGCGCGCATCAAAATAATGAGCGGCGTTTTTAGCCACGGAGTGGCGATAGACGGTAGCCCACGGCGCGAGCCGTGGGAATGAGATGACAATGAAAAAGAGCCGCGGAGCGGCGAAAGAACGCGAAATAATATTCTTTCTGTCGTCTCTCCGAGGCTTGTGAATGTACCGCACACGGTTCCCACGGCTCACGCCGTGGGCTGCCATCCAACGCTGCTCCGCAGGTATCATTCGCACTGTTTCACGACCTTCAAGATGCAAGGACGCCGGTGCTCCCCCGTTATTTCAATAACGCTTCCGCGTGTTTCCTCGCCGCGTCCGTCTGCCCGCCTAACATGCGCGTCAACTCCGCCACCCGCTCCTTCTTGTTCAGCAAAGAAATCTCCGAAATCGTCCGGCCGTCCTTGACCTGCTTCGTCACGACGTAATGCGCCGTTCCGGCCGCGGCGACCTGCGGCAAATGCGTGATGCACAACACCTGCCGTTTATCCGCAATCTGCCGCATCTTTTCACCAACCGCGTTCGCCGTCTCGCCGCCCACGTTCGCGTCCACCTCATCGAAAACCAGCACCGGAATTTCGTCCTCCGCCGCCAGCACCGTTTTCAACGCCAGCATCACGCGCGCAAGCTCGCCCGACGACGCAATCGCGCGCAACGGCTTCGCCGGTTCACCGAGGTTCGGCGCAAACTGAAACTCAACGGCGTCGAGGCCGGTCGAATTGGTGGGGCGAGCGTCCCCGCGAGCCGGTTCCCCGGCTGTCTCTCCCAAGCGAATTGTGGTCATCGCCACATCAAACTTGCTCTGCTTAAAACCAAGATCCGCCAATTGTTTGCTGACCGTCTTGCCGAGTTGCGGAATGATTTTTTTCCGTTTTGCCGAAAGCTCTTTCCCCGTGCGCAATAATTCCGCATCCAATTTTGCCAGCTCCCCGTTCAGCCGCGCCAGTTCCTCGTCACGTTGCTCAAGGCTCTCCAATTTTCGTTTCGCCTCATCGCCAAATGCCATTACCTCCGCCAGCGTCGCGCCGTATTTGCGCTTAAACGATTGCAGCAGGTTCAACCGCTCCTCCAATTCCTGCAACCGCTCCGGATTCACGTCCACCTTATCGACATAATGCGAAAGGCCCGCCTGCAACTCGCGCAGCGCGCTCACCGCCTGCTCGTGCTGCGACAAAATCCCCGCTGCGCGCGCGTCGATGCGCTGCAATTCCTGCAAAGTCCGCCCGACCACACCCGCCTGCGTGAGCAGCGAGCTTTCGTTTTCGGCCAGCAAATCGAGCGCAGCCTGGCTGAGTTGCAGCAACTTCGCCGCATTGCTCGCGCGCTGATATTCCTGCTCGATCTGGCCGTCTTCGTTCGGTTGCAGCCGCGCCGACGTGATTTCATTCACCTGAAAGCGAAGCAAATCCAATTGTTGCGCGTACGTTTTCTCATCCACAATCAACGCCGCCTTCTGCGCCTCCAAATCTGCGCGCAGCCGCACCAGTCCGCCAAAAGCATCACGCTCCTCTTGCAATCCGCCAAACGCATCCAGGATCGCAAGCTGTTTCGAAGCGTGCAGCAGCGATTGATGTTCGTGCGGTCCGTGAATGTCCACCAACCACTCGCCGATGGTCGCGAGCGCGGCGAGCGTCGTCGGCGAGCCGTTGACAAATTGCCGGTTCGCGCCCGCGCTGGTGAAGACGCGCTTCAGCACCAATTGATTGTCCTCGCACGGCTCGAGCCCGTTTTCTTCGAGAAAACGTTGGAGTTCACCCTTTAGCGTGTCGGCGGAACGAGCTGAAGCTTGAACTCCAACATCAAACACCGCCTCCACCGAGCAACTGTCGCTCCCGCTACGAATAAGCGTGCGGTCCGCGCGCTCGCCCAGCACCAGGTTCAACGCGCCAATCAGGATGGACTTGCCCGCGCCCGTCTCACCCGTGATGACGTTGCAACCCGGCTGGAGTTCCAGCGTCAGGTCAGCCACCAGGGCGAGATTTTTGATGCGCAACGTCGTCAACATTTTGGACGCCACAGATAAACACAGATGAACCCGGATGCAAAAAGGATTTTCGACACGAATTCCGCGAATTAACACGAATTCAAATGAGTCCCGAATAATTCGTGAAAATTCGTGGAATTCGTGTCAACGATTCTGCTAACTTCAACCCGCATGGCGTTTGAATTTATTTTTCTCGGCACCGGCACTTCGCAGGGCGTGCCCATCATCGGCAAGGACTATTCGCCGGAATTTTTGGCCAACCCAAAAAACTGGCGCACGCGCCCCTCCATTTATATCGCCACGGAAAAAATCAAACTCATCGTGGACACCACGCCGGAGTTTCGCCTGCAATGCCTGCGCGAAAAACTCGACTGGCTCGACGCCGTGATTTTTACCCATTCGCACGCCGATCACGTCATGGGCCTCGACGATTGCCGCCGTTTTTGCGATCTGCGCGGCGGCAACGCCCTGCCGATATACGCCAATACCGCCACCATGGAAGTCCTCAAGCGCGTTTTCATTTACGCCTTTCACGACGGACCCTGGCCGAAAGGTTATTTTATTCCCGAACCGCACATCGTCGACGGCCCATTCACGCTCGGCGATTTGGAAATCATTCCCTTGTCATTGCCGCACGGCTCGATCAACACGAACGGCTATCTCTTTCTCCAGGACGGAAAAAAACGCCTCGCCTACATGAGCGATTGCAAAGAAGTGCCCTCGGACGTGATCGATAAATGTCGCGGCGTGGAAGTCGCCGTGCTGGACGCGTTGCGGAAAGCCCCGCATCCCACCCACATGAGCCTGGATGAAGCCTTGACCGCCGCCCGCCGCA
>DASXHY010000083.1:0-4114 GCA_036488095.1 Verrucomicrobiia bacterium
GGAAGAATTGTTGCAAAGCTTCGGCGATTAACGCACAGCGCTTCCCGAAATGAATCCGGCCAAAATCACAGCAGACACCATTCGCTCCATGAAAGCGCGTGGCGAAAAAATCGCGGCGCTGACGGCCTATGATTTTCCCACGGCGAAGTTGCTGGATGAAGCGGGCATTCCATTCATCCATGTGGGCGATACCGTGGGCATGGTGGTGCTGGGCTATCCCGATACCACGTCGGTGACGATGGCCGACATGGAACACCACATGCGCGCCGTCGCGCGTGCGCAACCCAAGGCTCTGTTGGCGGCGGATTTGCCCATCGGAACTTATAATACGGCTCAAGACGCCGTCGCCAATGCGCGGCGATTGGTTGCAGCCGGAGCGCAAGCCGTCAAGGCCGAAGGTGGCAGTGCCATCATTGAACAGGTGCGCGCCATCGTGGCGGCGGGAATTCCTTATTGCGGGCATCTTGGCATGCTGCCACAACAAGTGCGCGAGGAGGGTGGGTACAAAATCAAAGGCCGCAACGAAGCGGAACATCAGGCGCTGATCCATGACGCTCAACTTTTGGCCGACGCCGGCGCGTTTGCCCTGGTGCTGGAAATTGTCACGCCGGTCGTCGCCAAAGAGATTACGCAAAAAATTTCGATTGCAACCATCGGCATCGGTTCGGGTCTGGATTGCGACGGACAAATTCTCGTCACGCCGGATTTGATCGGCGCCTTCCCCTGGTTTACCCCGAAGTTCGTGAAGCCAAAAATGAACGCGGCGGAGCAAATTCGCGCCGCGGTTAAGGATTGGAAACAATCCGTTGAAGCCGCGAGGGGCACGTCATGAGCAAATTATCCCACATCAACGCGCGCGGCGAGGCCAGCATGGTGGATGTCTCGGCCAAACCGGTTCAACTGCGCGAAGCGGTCGCGCGCGGGGAAATCCGCGTGCAAAAAGCGACGCTCCAATTGATCGAGAGCCAAAAGATCGCCAAGGGAAATGTCCTCGCCACGGCGCGGGTTGCGGGAATCCTGGCGGCGAAAAAAACCGGCGAGTTGATTCCGCTGTGTCATCCCCTGCCCATCACTCATTGCGAAGTGAATTTTGAAATTCCGAAAACCCGCGACCGAATCGTCATCACCGCCTCCGCAAAAATCGCCGCCCAAACCGGCGTGGAAATGGAAGCGCTCACCGCCGTGTCGGTTGCGGCGCTGACCATTTATGATATGTGCAAGGCCGTGGACAAGACAATGACCGTGGGGGATATAAGATTGGTTTCAAAAACCAAGCGCTAGACGGCGTGTGGCCGTCCCGGCCACAGAAACGTTCGCACGTCCGCACGTAAAAAAATTTCAAAAACATTGTGACCGACCGCAGCCGATTGTCGCTAATTGCCGCTGATTATCGCTGATTATCGCTGATTATCGCTGATTATCGCTGCGCTCACTAGGATTGCCGAATTCCATTAACTACAATTTTATTTCTTCCCAACAAAAAAAAGAAACTACCCATTTGCCGCAGAAGCAAATGGGTAGTTTCGATTTTAATATTTGTCGTGGCATGTTGTCGATAGAAATCTTCAAAGGATCAGGTTTTAGAGGCGAAATTGACTAAGGTATTTTTCGATGCGCCCTAAAATTTATAATTCAACGTCACCGCGACCGCAGTGGCGTCTTGTTGCGCCGACGACGAAAACATGATGAACCGATCGTTCAAGTGCGAATCGAACAGGCCCAGCAGGTTGTAGCCATGAACACCCGCGCTGAGATGTTGGTTGAACTGATACGTCACGCCGAGGTTCAATCGCGCCTGGATTTTGTCGTACGGATTGTAATTCGGATCGCGCAGGAATTCCAACGGATCACCGTTTGCATCGGTGCCGATGCTGTTGGCGTAATCCGTGTACGCCTTGGATCCGGGCCAGCCCCAGAAGATGCGCAAGGAACCGGTAAGACTGAGTTTGGGCACGGGTTGATAGGTGAAATGCAGCTTGGTGATATGCGTGCTCCACTGGTTGAGGTCGTGGCCGAATCCGTACGGTTCCGAAGTGATGGCCTGGCCTTCGATGCCGCCAACCGAGTTTCTGAAAGCGACCAATTGCGAAATCCCGTGCGACAGCCCGAGCCGAAAATTCTTCGATTGGTAATCGGCTTCCAATTCGACACCGGCAATGTCCGCATCGCCCACCGGTTGCGTCCGCGAATCGGGATCATCCCAGCCGATGACGTGAAAATCGTTGAAGAACGCATTCACGCCGAGAGAGATGTGATCGCCAAGAAGGTGATTGTAGGTCAACTCGGCCGCGCGCAACGTTTCCGTGTCATCGCTGGCGCCGCTCATTTCCCGTTCGAACTCGATCGTTGCAGCCGAATCCGATTTCACCGCCTGCGAAAGAATCAGTTTGAAAGTGTCTCTCGGTGACGGCGTGTAAATCAACGCGCCACGCGGTGAAAACAGGTAGGAGGTCTGGTCGCTTTTATCAATTCGCAGGTCGGCATAGAGGCTCCAATTCGGCGCGATGTCCCAGCGGTCCTCCGCGAGGAATGAATAGGTATCCGTGCTCCAGCGCGGCATGTAACCGGTCACGCCGTTGGGCGTGGGATCGGCACCGGCCCAGGCAACACTCCGTGCGCGACCGCCCGGATAACCAAACGGCGGCAGGCCATATTCGCCGTGCATGTATTCGAAGCCAAAGGAAAGCGAGTTCACGTGGTCCAGCTTCCACGTGGCCAGCAGTCGCGCGGTATAAATGTCCTCGCGGTTGGCATCAAGCAGGCCGTCAAACTCCGATCGAACAATGTCGTCCATGCTAAAACCGGCGCGGCCGGAAATTTCCCAATTCTCGTTTATCTCATGTTTGTAATCCGCGCCGAGGGATAATTGTTGGTAACCGACTCCCTGGATTTGATACTGGTTCGGCGGCAGATTTCCGGCGAACCCGCCGGGCGGCTGGATCAGCCAGCGCTGTTCCAACGGCTGTGTGTCCCCGCCCTGCGTGTAGCGCGCCCAGAGAGAAAAATCATCCAGCGTCAATTCCGCGTGCAGTTTGAGCGGTGGCACACCGTGATACATCTGCCGGTCTTCCGGCAGCGGCACGGGATAAGGATGCCCGGCGACGATTGGCGTTCCATTGGCCGTTGTCCCTGAGAGGCCCATGATGTAAGGCGCGTCGGCGTTGTTCGCGCCGGCAAGATCGCTGATGCCGGCGTAGAGAAATAAATGGGCGCGATCGCCCAACTTGATGCCGCTTTTAATTTCCGCCTCGTAAAATTCCTGCAATTCCCCCGCGCGCACCGTCGCTTCCGTGCCGTTAAACGTCGTGCCATCGAACGTTTTGATATCGATCACACCGATGAGCGCGCCGGCGCCGTAGACGGCCGACCCGGGACCGCGGATCACCTGGATTTCCTGGATGTCGCCGAGCAGGGAAAGGTCGCGTTCGGTGATGGCGCCGTTCTGGGCGAAGTCATTCATGACCTTGCCATTGACGAGGAGAAGGAATTTGTTGTCCTGGTCGCCGATGATGCCGCGGAAACCGATATGGTCCGAGCCCCAATTGTGCCGGAGGTAAAGCATGTTCGGCACGTAAATTTCCAGCAACTCATCGAGGCTGCGCGCCCCGCTCTCCTTAATGTCCTGAGCGGTGATGGTGGTGATCGTGGCCGGGACTTCGCGCACCGCGGAGCCGGCCAGAGTGCCGACGGCGACCTGGACCTTGACGAGGTCTTCCAGGGACATTTCGGAAACGGGCTTTTCCCCGAGGTCAGCGTCGGTGCCCGCCAAAGCACGGGCGCCAGCCAGCAGCCACGCGCCCAGAAGGCACGCGAAACCCGATTTATGCCAGAACGACGCAATCGGAAATGGGGAGCGCGCCCGCCTCGGGCGCAGTGAGACGCGCCCTCGCGGCTCACCTTGAGGCGCGAAATTAACCCACCGTTCAGTGCCTTCCCACGCCTCTGTTCGGTGCGAGGCGCACCGAACGGCAGCCGGGGCGGCTGCCCTCCCCGAGAATTCGACCGCATCTCTCCGGTTGAGTGATGGTTTCGTCATGACTTGTTCCTCGCATTCACAGGTAATTCCAGGGTGAAAACCGCCCCCCTCCCCGGCCCCTCGCTTTGCACGGACAAT
>DASXHY010000126.1:0-5211 GCA_036488095.1 Verrucomicrobiia bacterium
CGGGCGCAGCAAGATGGAGCGGCAAGCCGTGGAATAGTATTGTGCGGCTCGACTCATCACGTTTCTGCCCCCGGGACGGGCGCACTCTCCGGGCCACTCGCCATTCCAGGCTTGGAATTTCGCGGCGGCTGGCTACATTGCGCTCATGAAAAGCACCGCGTTCCTTTCTCTCGTTGCCTTGATCCTCGCTACCGGCTGCAAGCCCTCAGACAATTCGCAGACGGCCAGTTCCACCGACACAAACAGCAGCGGCGGTGTTCTGCAAGCACCCGCTGACTACATCGGAGGGCTCGGACGCGCAAAGCAAAACGCCGGAAAGACCGTGGATGTGGCGTCGTTGAATCAGGCGATCGGGCTGTTCCAGGTGGACAAAGGACGTTTTCCCAAGGACCTCGATGAATTGGTGCAGCAGGGGTATCTCAAGAAAATGCCCGAGGTGCCGTACGGGATGAAGCTTGATTATGATCCCGCCACCGGCCAGGTGAAGGTCGTGAATCAATAGTCATGGCAGCGTCCAAGCCGCAGGCCCGCGCGACGCCTCAAGGCAGCGTTTGGATCGAGTGGCTCGCGCGAAATCCGTCGTGGTTCCTGGCGTTCGCCACGCTGATTGTCCTTTTACCTTTCGCTAGCAAACCCTTTCACATCGACGACCCGCTGTTTGTTTGGGTCGCGCGGCACATTCAATCGCATCCGGCCGATCCTTACGGATTCAACGTGAATTGGTACGGTTACGATTGGCCTCTGTGGGACATCACGAAGAACCCGCCGCTGGCGTGCTACTATCTGGCCGCGGCGGGCAGCGTCCTTGGCTGGAGCGAAATGGCTTTGCACGGGGCGTTCCTGCTGCCTGCGGTGGCAGTCGTATTGGGGACTTACCGGCTGGCGACGCGCTTGTGCCAACGGCCTTTACTGGCGGCGTTCCTGACGCTGTTCACGCCCATTTTCCTCGTGTCCAGCACGACGCTGATGTGCGATGTCCCGATGCTCGCGTTTTGGGTTTGGGCGCTGGTTTTTTGGATGGAAGGAACCGAGCGCAAACGGCCCGGTTATTTCGCAACGGCGGCGGCGCTGATGTCCCTGGCGGCGCTCACAAAATATTTTGGCGCGTGCCTGTTGCCGCTGGTTGCGGTGTGGAGCGTGGGCCGAAAACGCCCGGTCAGGGAATGGCTGGGATGGCTGGCGTTGCCGGTGATTGCGCTGGCGGCGTATCAACTCGCCACGCGCGCGCTGTACGGGCATGGCTTGCTGGCGGATGCGGGAAAATACGCGACGGCCATTCATGGTTCTTCCGAGGTGCAGTCGTTGCTCACCGCGTTGACGTTCACGGGCGGCTGCCTGGCGACGGTGACATTTTTTGCGCCGTTTTTGTGGGCGCGGCGTGAATTGATCATTGGCGGTATTGCCTCAATTGCTGTGGTTGCAATTCTGTTCGTGGTGGTTAGAAGTACATTACCCACCAGTCCAGCAGCGGAGGAAATTGTGCAAATTCTGCTGTGGGCATTGGGCGGATTCAGTGTGCTCGCCTTGGCGATCGCGGATTTTTACCGCCGGCGCGATGCGGACTCACTGCTGTTAGCGTGCTGGGTGCTGGGCACTTTTATTTTCACGGCGTTTTTCAACTGGATCATCAACGGACGATCGCTGCTTCCGATGACGATTCCGGCGGCGATCCTGGTTGCGCGCCGGTTGGAGCAACGCGCGAGCGCGGGAGTGAAATTTTCGCCAATGGCGTTGTTTGTGCCGGCATTCGCCGGGGGCCTGCTGGCGATTTGGGTCACGGTGGCGGATTATTTTTTGGCGCTCGCGCCGCAAGCAGCCGCGGGAGCGGTGCACTCCACCTACGGCAATGGGAGCCATCGGCTTTGGTTCCAGGGACATTGGGGATTTCAATATTACATGGAAAAAGACGGCGCGACGGCGCTGGATTTGCAACATCTCCAATTGACGCAAGGCGATTACATTGCGATGCCGTCGGGCAATTCCAATGTTTACCCGCTGAAAGAGCCGGTGACGGAACTGGAAACGTTTTCCGTGCCGCCGTTTGGCTGCCTGACGACAATGGATAAAGAAACCGGCGCGGGTTTTTATGCGTCGTTATGGGGGCCGTTGCCGTTCGCGTTTGGTTCAGTCACTCCTCAAAGCGTGACGGTGTTCGCTTACGATCCGACCGGCGAAGTGCAAAAGACCGGGGCGCAAAAGGGGAAATGACTGGCGGGACGTCGGCGCTCCGAGCAAGGACGGCTCCGTTAAAATCCCAAAGCCGCCGCGCCACCCTGGGCGAGTCGGAGCATGCAGCCGGGGAACAGCCCGAGCCACAACATTCCCACGATGCACACAATAATCGCGAAACGCAGAGCGCACGAAATGCGAATCGGGAGCGTATCATTTGGCTGGCCCCAATAAACGGCGCGGATGACACCGAAATAATAATAAATCGAAATCACCACGCCGACCAAAGCCGTGAACGCTAGGCAATAATAGCCGTGATTCACCGGGCCAAGATCGATGACCGATTTGAGCAGCAGAAATTTCCCAAAAAATCCGGCCAACGGCGGCAGTCCGGCGAGCGAGATCATGGAGAGCGTCATTGTCGCCCCGAGCAACGGCGAGCGTTGGCCCAGGCCGGTCAGGCCGGAAATGTCTTCGGTATCGAGATGCCGCAGCACGAGAGCGATGACCATGAACGCGGCGAGCACGGTGAAAAGATACCCGCTGAGATAATAAAGCATGGCTGTGGCGCCGTCGTGGGTTTTAGCGCCGGCCATCGCCGCCACGCCCAGCAGCAAATAACCCGCGTGCGCGATGCTCGAATAGCCGAGCAGGCGCTTCACATTGCGCTGCGGAATGGCGCAAAGGTTGCCGTATAGAATGGTAATTCCGGAAATGATGATGAGGACGTTGGCCCATTGGGCGGTAATCGCCGGAACAGCCATGAACAATACGCGCAACAGCAAAACAAAACCGGCCGCCTTGGAGCCGACGGCGAGAAACGCCGTGGTGGGCGTGGGCGCGCCTTGATAAACGTCCGGCGCCCAGATTTGGAATGGGAACGCGGCGATTTTGAAGCCGAGCCCAACCATCACGAACAGCAGGCCGAACAGGAACAATTTATTACCGCCCATTTGCGCGGCGACGGCGGAAAGCTCGGCAAAATTAAATTTTCCAGAAGTTCCCCAAACGAGCGCAATGCCGAAAACGGTGAAGGAAGTCGAGAGCGCACCGATGATGAGATACTTCACGCCGGCTTCCAGCGAGGCGAGGCGGCCGCGTTGAAAACTGGTGAGCACATAAAACGAAACCGTGATCAGCTCGAGCGAAACAAACAGGAGCGCGAAATTGTTGGCCGAGGAGGCGAACAGCATTCCGACCAGCGCGAAGATCGTGAGCGAATAATATTCGGAAATGCCCGCGGCGATTTGGTCCGAGAATTCCGCAATGATCAGCAGCACAAGCATCGCGGCGAGCAGGAAAAAGCGTTTGAAAAAGATGGACAGCGGATCCTGCACGAACATCCCGTTGAAGGCCTGGCCGGGAATGGTGCAACTTCCAAGGTGGGTGAAATTGATGATCAACAAAAAGGCGAGTCCGGCCGCCGCCGCGTAGCCGAGGAGTTTTTTGCGCTCCGGCGGCAGCCACAAGTCCGCCAGCAACACCACGAGGCCGAGTGTCATGACGCAAACTTCGAGGCTGATTAAGTGCAAGTTCATCGATTAGAAGCTCCAAATCCCAAGCTCCAAGCTCCAGAGAAGCACCAATGTTCAAACACCAACCCTTGCGCGATTGCGAGGGTTTGGAGCTTGGAGCTTGAAGTTTCTCTGGAGCTTGGCTGTTGGTGCTTGGAGTTTTTCATTTCCGCAAATCTAGCGACGCCGTTGTCGAGTTGATATTGGGGTTTGCCATTTGGACGATGGCGTTTACGGGGTCGCGCAGTTTTTCCGTCAACAATCTCGGAAAACACCCAAAGACCAGCAGGCTCGCAATCAACAGTGCGAAAGGCAATTTGCGCCACAGGTGCGCGTCGGTGACGCTGGCCCATTTCGCTGGAAGCTCGGCGTGCAAAATATTTCGCACGGCGCGCAGCATGTAAATCGCGCCGATAATGAGCGCGCCCCAGCAGGCGAGCACGGTAATCAATCGAAACGTCGGCACGCTCCACGCGCCGAACAGTACGGTGACCTCACCGACGAAATTGGCAAACCCAGGCAGGCCGCACCCGGCGAAGGCAGCGATGACGAGCGCCGTGCCGATAAACGGCAGCTTGCGCAGCAGTCCGCCGAGTTCCTTGATTTCGAGCGTCCCGGTCTGTTGATACAGGTAGCCGCTCAACGCGAAGGTCAGCGCCGCGAGAAAACCGTGCGCGATCATCACCACCACCGCGCCGGTGACGCCTACGAGTGAGAGCGTGGCGATGCCGAGGAACACAAATCCCATGTGCGCCACGCTGGAATAACCGATGAGCCGGTTGAAATTTTTTTGCCGCATGGCCACCCAGCCGCAGTAGACAAGATTGCCGAGCGCGAGCCACGCGATGGCTTGCATCCAGTGTTGCGCCGCCTGGGGCATCAGTGGCAGCGCGACGCGAATCAGGCCGTAAAGGCCGAATTTTTTCAACACGCCCGCGTGCAACATGGCCGTGGGCGTGGGCGCGGAGCCGTAACCGAGGGGAGCCCACGTGTGAAACGGCCAGAGCGAAACCAGGATTCCAAAACCGAACAATAACAGGGGGAAAATGAAATGCTGCGCGCTGGCGGAGAGCGGATTTGCGCGAATGTATTCGGTAAGTTTTGGAATATCGAACGTGTTCGCACCGGATTGGGTGTAAAGCGCGATCAAGCCGATCAAGGCAATCAACGCGCCGACGCTGAGGTACAGCGTGATTTGGAAGGTGGCGTAATTTTTGCGTTCACCCCGGCCCCACAGGCCAATCATGATGAACGTGGGCACGAGCGCGAATTCGTGGAAGAAATAGAAAAAGAACAGGTCGAGCGATGCGAACGCGCCGAGGATGCCGCCGGTCATGACGAGCAGCAGGATGTAAAATTCCTTTTCGCGCGACCGGATTTCCCACGAGCAACACGCGGCGGCGAAGGCCACGATCGCGCCCATGAGCACCAGGCCGACATTGATGCCATCCACACCGACGTGATAGCTGATGCCGAGCGACCTGACCCAATCGATTTGTTGTTCAAATTGATAGCCGGGCGCGTCCGC
>DASXHY010000132.1:0-3473 GCA_036488095.1 Verrucomicrobiia bacterium
CTAGAACGGAACAAAAAAAGCCTTAGCCGCGAAAGAACGCAGAGAACACAAAAGAAAGCAACTCTTTGAGATCTTTGCGTTCTCTTGCGGCCATTAATCGGAGACAGATATTCTTCAAACACGCTAAAGTTTTTTCAGCAAATCCTTCCACCGAGTCCACGCTTCGTCGCGGGCTTTTTTGTTGCCGGAACTCGCGTCCGGCGCTTCACCCGTGCGCATGAATCCGTGGCCGGCTCCGTCGTAAACCACCGGGGCGTAGGTCTTTTTCGCTTTGCCCATCGCCATCTCCGCTTTGAGGACAGTCTGGGTCACACGCGCGTCGTTGCCTCCGTAAAAGCCGTACACCGGACAATTGATTTTTGCCATGTCCTGCGCCGGCGGCGGCGTACCGTAAAAAACGAACGCCGCTTTCAAATCCTTATCATTGGTGGCGAAACGAAACGCCTGGTCTCCGCCCCAACAAAATCCCGCCACCATGATTTTTCCATTGGCCGCCGGCAATTGGGCCGCGTATTCCGCCACGGCGTTCAAGTCACCGGTAATCTGCTCCGGTGGAAGCGTGCCGATGACTTTGGTCGAGGCGTCCGAACCCAGTTCCGCCGAACCGCCGCCACCCGGCGCTTTGCCGGAAAGCAGGTCCGGCGCAATCGCGATATATCCCGCCTCCGCCAACTCGTCCGTCACGCTTCTCGCCCAGTCCGTCAGGCCGAAAATTTCGTGAACCACGATCACCACCGGCGCTTTATCCTTCACTTCCGGATACGTGACATAACAATTCACTTCGCGATCGCCATTTTTGACCTTCACCCATTCATGATGGCGTGGGGAATTTTCCAGACGCGCCTTCGCCCAATCCTGGGCCGAGGCGGTGAGCACGAGGCCGACAGCGGCAAACGACAGAAGAATTTTTTTCATAATTGGCCGTGGGTTTCGGCCAATGTAGCGGAAATCAAAAAAATGAAAAGACCGACTTGGCGCTACTGCGGCGCGGGCGTATTCATCTCAGGAGTCATTTGCGTCGGCGGAAGAAGTTTGCTGATCGGATTATTTTCCTGCTGATATTTCACACGCTGAATTTCGATCAGGGCCGTTTGTTCCTCCGGAGACAGGGTGGCCCGCGAATGAAGCGGACGTATCACGTTGACCGGCGGCGGCGCTGGCGGCGGGATCATCGTGTTGCCAGCAGGCGGCGGCGCGCCGGTTGGTTTCACGCCGTCATGATCAAAATCGAGGGTCTGAGGCTCATTGTGATTAACGATTTTCACAATCCCCGCCCGCTCATCAATCTGCTTCACCTCAATATCATCCTGCGCCTGGCCTTCCGCCAGCATCATCGATTGCGGGACCGCGCCCGGCTTCGTGGCCGTCACTGTCAGAAAAGCGAGTTTTCTACTCAAAATGCTGGTAATGCCGGTAAACGTAACTTTTGGCGGCGGCGGGCTAAGCGGAATCGGAGTCCGTAACACCGCTGGCGGCGACGGATGAACATTAAACACATTCCGTTCCATAATGCCGTCGTATGGATTTCCCGCGCTATTCGATGCGGCCTTTGCGCCAGCGCTTAATAGGAGGCCGATCAGTGTGTAAATCTCGATTGTTCCACGTTTCATAGTCTGATTATTGCAGCCGAGAAATAAACACCGCCGACGGAATTTAGTTGCGGTAAGACAGGCGGATGGCCGGAGCGGCCGCGCGAATCAAAAAAATGAAAAGACCGACTTGGCGCTACTGCGGCGCGGGCGAATTCATCTCCGGAGTCATTTCCGTCGGCGGAAGAAGTTTGCTGATCGGATTATTTTCCTGCTGATATTTCACACGCTGAATTTCGATCAGCGCCGTTTGTTCCTCCGGAGACAAGCTGGCCCGCGGCGGCAGCGAACGAAGCGGACGTATCACATTGGCTGGCGGCAGGGCCGGCGGCGGAATCATCGTGTTGCCAGCAGGCGGCGGCGCACCGGTTGGTTTCACGCCATCATGATCAAAATCGAGGGTCTGCGGCTCATTGTGATTGACGATTTTCACAATCCCCGCTCGCTCATCGATCTGTTTCACTTCGATGTCATCCTGCGCCTGGCCTTCCGCCAGCATCATCGATTGCGGAATCGCGCCGGGCTTCGCAGCCGGGATGGTTAGAAATGCGAGTTTTTTCCCGAGAATGGTGGTGATGCCGGTAAATGTGACTTTCGGCGGCGGCGTCTTTTGAATCAAATCCGCCGGATTTACAATCGGCGGCGGCGCATGAAGGTTAAACACATTCCGCTCCACAATGCCGTCATAAGGCCCGGTGGTATTCGACGCAGCCTCAGCGCCCGCGCTCAATAAGAGCGCCATCAGCACGCAAACCTCGATTTTTCCGCCGCGTTTCATAATGCGAATTATAGCAGTCGGAATGACAAACACCACAGAGAAATTTTAGTTGCGGTGGGAACGGAATGGACTCTTGGACGCATGGATTTATGGAAAAATAGGGCAAAACCAAGGCCTTACCCCAACAATCCACTCATCCACCAATCCATTTATCCAATCAGTACGCCGCCTGCGCGCCCTTGATCGACCGTTTCTTCATCCAGGGCATCAAACCCCGCAGGCGCGCCCCAACCTTTTCAATCGAGTGATTTTCGCCCTTCTTGAGCAGCGCATTATATTTCTTATAACCGCCCTCATACTCGGCAATCCAGCCCTTGGCGAACTTGCCCGACTGGATGTCCTTCAACGCGGTCTTCATGCGCTTCTTAACGCTCGGATCGACGATTTTCGGCCCCACACTAACATCGCCCCACTTGGCTGTTTCCGAAATTGAAAAACGCATTCCGCTGATGCCCGCCTCGTTCATCAAATCCACGATCAGCTTCAACTCGTGCAGACACTCGAAATACGCCATCTCTGGCTGATACCCGGCTTCGACGAGCGTTTCGTAACCCGCCTGGATCAACGCGCTCGCGCCGCCGCACAGCACAGTCTGCTCACCGAACAAGTCGGTTTCAGTCTCTTCCTTGAAGGTCGTCTGGATCACGCCCGCGCGCGTGCCGCCGATGCCTTTGGCCCACGCCAGCGCCGTCGCCTTGGCCTTGCCGGTTGAATTTTGGTAAACCGCGATCAACGCCGGGACCCCTTTGCCCTCGACATACTGCCGGCGGACGATGTGCCCGGGCCCTTTGGGCGCGACAAGAATCACATCCACATTTTTCGGCGGAACGATGGTCTTGAAATGAATCGAGAAGCCGTGCGAGAACAACAGCGTCTTGCCCTTGCTCAAATTCGGCGCGATGTCCTGCTCGTAAACCTTCGCCTGTTTCGTGTCCGGCAATGCGACAAAAATGACGTCCGCCTCCCGCACCGCTTCCGCCGTGCTGACAACTTTAAACCCTTTTTCCTCCGCCACCGGAATGGACTTGCTGCCTTTGTAAAGGCCGACGATGACATTGAGGCCGCTGTCCTTGAGGTTGAGCGCGTGCGCGTGGCCTTGCGAGCCG
>DASXHY010000174.1:0-1615 GCA_036488095.1 Verrucomicrobiia bacterium
CTGGGCGTCGGCTATTCGAATTTGCGGCATAGTTTCCTGGCGCGCACAGGCATCAGTCCGCGGCAGCATTCCCTGAACACGCGCGTGCAGAAAGCCCCGGATCTGCTGGTGAATTCGACGAAGTCGGTCAAGGAGATTGCCGAAATTCTCGGCTTTGAATCGGCGTCTCATTTTTCGAAACAATTCAAGGAACGCATCGGAAAATCGCCCAGTTTGTGGCGGGACGAGCGGTCGCAACATCATCGGCGCGCACGACGATGAAACATCCAGAGCATTTTCAGAAAAACTGTAGCCATTCGAGACTGGGGAAAAAGAGAGCGGTCATTTTGGGTTTTGGCGTCGTTTCGGCTCAGTCACAGGTTTTTTTTGAACCTGCTCCTTCGCCAAAGCCTCGCCAAAACCCAAAAATCCTCGCTCCGAATGGCTACAGTTTTTCTTCAAACGCTCTAAGGAACCGGGGTCAGGGTGAAGGTATGGTTGGTCTGCTGCGCCGCCGCGTGGATCAAAATATCTTCGGCCTGAAGTTGCGCTTCGCAATCGGACATCTGCGCAATATAACCATCCACACCGAAATTATTCGTTGGCCAACGGCCGCGGGCCATGGATTCGTAATTCACCATCAGCCGATTGTCGCCGGGATGCGCCCAGGTGGAAGCGTCCGAACGAAGAACATCAGCCATGTCGCACATGAGGCCGAGGATCTCTTCTTTCTGCGCCCAAAACGGCCCGCTGTAATTCGTAAAATTGTTATACCCGGCTGCCAATTGAGCGGCGGAAATCGTCACGACGTTGCTTCCGTCAATATTCAGCGCGTAATTGCCGGGCGGAATATTGGTGACCTGGAGAATTTCGCGGAACCGATTGCCGAGTTCCGGCATCAACGTAAAAGCGCCGCGGCAATCATTGGTGACGATGTTGTCCGGAACGTAGAAGCCCGGCGCCATGCGGTCGGCATGAAAGGTGAATGTGATGCCGTTGCCGGAGCGGGCCAGGCTTGCTACCGCGCAATGGTTGGTTGAGGAAACGGTCGCCCCGTTGAAATTGATGACGGCCGTGTAGGTGTTCGGGTCCACGCCGAGGCTGCGCAAGGTCGTCAGCGCCCAGCACAATTGCAGGTCGTCTGCCGGATGATCGTAGGCGGGCGCGTTGAACCAAAGATTGGAGTTGGCGGGATAGCCACCGGCGCCGTTGGTGACAACGTTCACCAGGTTGGCCCATGAATCCACGAATGGCACGCCATCCTCGACGGCGGCGCTGCGGCCGCCGTTGGAATAATCGCGTGAGTTCGGCCTGCCATCCGCAGTGTAATACGGAATATCGCCGATGACGACAGCGGAATAGAGCCGCGCGGGATTGGGCTGGCTCCAATCGTGAGTCAGGGTGCCAAACCGATTGTAGGCGTTCGCGGGATACTGGAGAATTTCCTTGAACATCCCATAAATGGAATTGGAACCGTAGCCGCCGTTTTCACTCACGTAAAAGAGGTTTAGCCCGTTGGTTTTGGCGTAGCTCGCGCCCGCGTCGGGGATGCCGTATTCCGGCTCGCGAGTGGTCAACATTCCGAAATTGCTGTCGCCGCTTCGGCTATGATCTCGAAAGGAGACGAAATGTTGCG
>DASXHY010000298.1:0-3448 GCA_036488095.1 Verrucomicrobiia bacterium
ATGGCTTACGGGATCAAAAACCCGAGCCTTGGCGAATGGATCATCAATCTCGGCGAGGCCGCTGAATACATGTTCGATCACTGCATTTTCCAGGACAACCTCGTGGGCGTGGATTATTGCGAGATGATGGTGAAGGAAACAAATCCGGGGGTGTGGGAGAAAGCGCAAAAGACCGAAGCGCCGCACGCCAAGGACCACGGCTTCCGCACCATCGGCGACATCATGCACGCCTTGAATCCGTTCGAGGGCGAATTCTACCGCGAATCGCTGGTGATGAGCCGCCTCACGCGTGAAATGTTTTGCCTCATGGAAGGCCGGCACGTGCATCCCTCCACCATTTATCCCGGCGGCGTCGGCACGGTGCCTTCAATCCAGGTTTTTACCGATTACCTGGTCCGCCTGACCAAGTACGTCGAATTCATGAAAAAAGTCGTGCCGCTGCACGATGACCTTTTCGACTTCTTCTACGAAGCGTTGCCCGGTTACGAAAAAGTTGGCCAGCGCCGCGTGCTGCTCGGTTGCTGGGGCTCGTGGCAGGACCCGGATGTGTGCGATTACCGCTACGACCACATGGACGAATGGGGCAAAGCAATGTTCGTCACTCCCGGCATTGTGGTGGACGGAAAGCTCATCACCAACAATCTCGTCGACATCAACCTTGGCATCCGCATTCTGCTTGGTTCGTCCTTCTATGAAGATTGGGCCGAAGACGGGAACAGCGAAATGTTCGTGCGTACCGACCCGCTCGGGAACCCCGTGGATAAACGTCATCCGTGGAATCAAACCACAATTCCAAAACCGCAGAAACGCGACTTTGACGGCAATTACACCTGGGTCATGTCCCCGCGCTGGTTCGATAAAAACACCGGCGACCATCTCGCGCTCGACACCGGGGGTGGCCCGATCGCACGCCTTTGGTCCACCGCGTTGTCGGGGTTGGTCGACATCGGTTACGTCAAAGCGCCCGGCGACGGCACGGTTCGCATTCGCCTTCCCAAATCCTTGACCAAACCGGAGATGGAATTGACCTGGCGCATACCGCAATGGAGCAATGCGCTCGAACGCAACCGCGCTCGTTCGTACTTCCAGGCCTACGCCGCCGCGGTCGCGATGTATTGCGTCGAAAAAGCCCTGGACGACGTTCGCGCCGGCCGCACACAAACTTTCACGCCGTTCAAAGTTCCGGACGAAGGCATCGGCTGCGGTTTTCACGAAGCGGTTCGCGGCGTGTTGTCGCATCACCTCGTCATTCGCAAAGGCAAGATTGCGAATTATCATCCGTATCCGCCGACTCCTTGGAACGCCAGCCCGCGCGATATGTATGGCACACCGGGGCCTTACGAAGACGCCGTGCAAAACACGCCCATCTTCGAGGAAAACGGCCCGGACAAATTCAAGGGCATCGACATCATGCGCGCCGTGCGCAGCTTCGATCCCTGTCTGCCCTGCGGCGTTCACATGTACCTCGGTCCCGGAAAAGTCCTTCAACAAATGCACACGCCCACCGCTCTCATGGGCATCTCAAAAAAATGACGTCAAATTATGACACCCATTATCGAAGCCGTTCCTGAGGAGATCTACGACATCGAACTCGAACACAGCCTGCTCGAGGCCAACGGCAAGCTCGCGCGACAAAACCGTTCGCTGCTCGACGAACACGGCATCACCGCCATTGATTTCATGGGCGCAATTGGTTCCGGCAAAACCACGCTCATCACGCGATTGGTCGAGCGGTTGAAGGACAAATTCGGCGTGGCCGTTTTCAACGGCGACGCGACTGTGGCGAACGATACCGAACTCATCGCCAGCCAGGGCGTGCCGGTGGTGCAAATCGCCACCGTCAATGGCTGTCATCTCGACGCAAATCTCGTCGGCAAAGCATTGAAGAAAATCGATTTGAAGCCGCTCGACCTGATTCTCATCGAAAACATCGGTAACCTCATTTGTCCCGCCGAATTTCCGCTCGGTTCCCGCAGCCGCGTGGTCGTCGTGAGCGTCACGGAAGGGCCGTGGATGGTGAAGAAACATCCGCACATGTTTCTCGGCGCGGAAGTGGTCGTCATCAACAAGATTGATCTCGCCGAGGCCATGGGCGTCCGCGTGGAGCAGTTGATCGAGGACGTGCATACGCTGAAGCCGTCTATCCACACCGTGGCGGCGAGCTGCAAAACCGGCGCGAGCCTCGATGAAATTGCCGCGTTGCTCGCCCAAAAAAAATCGCACGCCAATGCATGAACTTTCAATTGCGGCCACAATCATGGAGGACGTGCTCGGGGTCGTCGAGGCTCGCGGCATAGAAAAAGTCGTCCGCGTCCGGCTGGCCATCGGCGAGTTGACCTGCGTCCAGCCGGAACAGTTGAAATTTTGTTACGAATCCGTCACGCGCGAGACGGCACTGGCGAATTCGGAACTCGACATCGAAACTGTGCCCGCGCGTGTCCGCTGCGGCAACTGCGCCTACGAGGGGCCGCCGAAGTATTGGATGGATTCGTTGGCCGAAGCGCCCGTGCCTACATTGCAATGCCCAAAATGCGGAAAATCCACCGAGGCCGCGCAAGGCCACGAATGCGCCATTAAAACAATTCAATATGCCGCCTGAAGCAAATCTCCAAACCGAACCTGCGTTGCAAT
This sequence comes from Verrucomicrobiia bacterium, assembly GCA_036488095.1. Classification (GTDB taxonomy): domain Bacteria; phylum Verrucomicrobiota; class Verrucomicrobiia; order Limisphaerales; family DASXHY01; genus DASXHY01. The sequence continues at coordinate 2,632 of DASXHY010000298.1, forward strand.
TCACCGAATGCGTGTCGCAAAACGACGCCGTGCCCGTCGACTCGCGCCAGATGGCGAGGCGCCTTCAGGAGTTGATCGAGCAAATTCAAAATCAGCCGAATCCTGCCAGTCGCGCGTTGCTGCAGGATTGCCTCCAGTCGCTACTCGCATTTTATGGCGAAGGCCTGTCGCGAATTGTTGAACACCTTCAGGCCGCCGATGGCCAAGATCGGCCCGTTCTGGATCGCATGTTGCAGGACCCGGCGATCAGCGGGCTGCTGCTCATTCATGGGTTGCACCCGATGCCCCTGGAAACAAGATTTCACGCCGCGCTTGAAAAAGTCCGCCCCTACATGCAAAGCCACGGCGGCAACATCGAGCTCCTCAGTCTCGAAAACGATGTCGCGCGCGTGCGACTGCAAGGCACCTGCAAAAGCTGTCCTTCGTCAACCATCACGCTCGAATTGGCCGTCCGCCAGGCCGTGGAAGAAGCCTGCCCGGATTTGCTCGGCTTTGAAGTGGAGGGCTCTGCAGCCTCCGAACCCGTCGCGCAGCCATGAAGAGCAGGCGAGCCAGAATAATCGTCAACGGCGCCGTGCAGGGCGTCGGCTTTCGTCCCTTTGTCTACCGCCTCGCAAACCAATTGCGATTAAACGGCTATGTCTCTGATTCCACGCAGGGAGTTTTGATCGAGGTTGAAGGAGCGGAAAACCGATTGGTCGAATTCCTTGTGCGGTTGGAAACCGACAAACCACCGCTCGCCATTATTCAAAACGTGAATCATTGTTTTTTTAAACCCGTGTCGTATGAGGAGTTTGAAATGCTCGAGAGCGACGGC